>NZ_CP020100.1:300000-377500 GCF_002056295.1 Halopseudomonas phragmitis
ACCGAGGAAATCTGGCAGAAGATCGCCCCGCTGGCCGGCAAGAGCGGTGCGACCATCATGCTGCAGCCTTGGCCGCAGGCCGACGACGGCCGTCTGGACGAAGCCGCCGAAGGCGATATCGAATGGCTCAAGGCGATGATCCTTGGCGTGCGCAACATCCGTGGCGAGATGAATGTCGCGCCGGGCAAGGCCCTGGAGGTATTGCTGCGCAAGGCCGGCAGCGAGGATCAACGCCGCTTGCAGGACAACGAAGCATTCCTGAAGAAACTGGCCAAGCTCGACAGCATCCGCGTACTGGCCGACGGCGAAGAAGCGCCGCTGGCCGCCACTGCACTGGTCGGCGAGCTGGAAGTGCTAGTGCCGATGGCCGGGCTGATCGACAAGACCGCCGAACTGGCGCGTCTGGACAAGGAAATCGGTCGCCTGGAAGGCGAGGTCAAGCGCATTGGCGGCAAGCTCGGCAATGCCGGCTTCGTCGACAAAGCCCCGCCGGCGGTGATCGACAAGGAGCGCGCCAAGCTGGCCGAGGCGGAAAAGGCCCTGGCCCAGCTCAGTGAGCAACGCGCGCATATCGCCAGTCTGTAACCAGCGTACCCGGCCATGAGCGGCGAGTTGCTCTGGGTGCTCGGCCTGCTGCTGTGCAGCATGGTCCTGTTCATCCTCAACAAGCCGCGCATGGACGTGGTCGCGCTGCTGGTGATTCTGGCCCTGCCGCTGTCGGGCATCCTCAGTCTGGAGGAAACCCTGGCCGGCTTCAGCGATCCCAGCGTCATCCTGATCGCCGCGCTATTCGTGATCGGCCATGGCCTGGTCCGTACCGGCATCGCCTATCAGCTCGGCGACTGGATGGTTGCCAAGGCTGGCAACAGCGAATCCCGGCTTCTGATCCTGCTGATGCTGACCGTCGCCGGACTTGGCTCGGTGATGAGTTCGGCCGGCGTCGTCGCCATTTTCATTCCCATCGTCCTCAGCATTGCCAGCCGCATCGGCAGTTCGCCGGCCCGGCTGTTGATGCCGCTCAGCTTTGCCGGGCTGATCAGCGGTATGCTGACCCTGGTCGCAACCCCGCCCAACATGGTGGTGCACAGCGAACTGGTCCGTAATGGCCTGGACGGCTTCAGCTTCTTCAGCTTCACCCCGATTGGCCTACTGGTACTGGCCCTGGGGATCGGCTACATGCTGATTGCCCGACACTGGCTGGGCCAGACCAAAGCCCAGAACAGCCATGCTCTGCCACGCCAGACCCTGACCGAACTGGCCAGCGCCTACCGCCTGACCGAGCGTGAACGGCGTCTGCGGGTACGCCCGGACTCGCGTCTGGCCAACCACCCGCTGAACGAGCTGGAACTGCGCAGCCAATACGGCATCAATGTGATCGCCGTTGAGCGCCAGCAACGCTTTCGCACTCTGCTGCAGATCGCCACCGGCAATACGCTGATTCAGCCCGGCGATGTCCTGCTGGTCGATCTGGCCAGCCCGACCATTGCCCTGCTCGGTGCCTACGACGAGTTGGGACTGGAGCCGCTGCCGCTCAGTGATTCCTATTACAGCATCCACTCGCACCAGCTCGGCTTGGCCGAAGTGGCCCTGCCGCCGGAATCACGATTGCCAGGCAAGACCATTCAGGAGCTGGGCTTTCGCAGCCAATACCAGCTCAACGTCGTCGGCCTGCGTCGCAGCGGTCAGGCGCTGGAAGGATTGCTGGTCGATGAACGGCTCAAGCCCGCCGACACCCTGCTAGTGGCCGGTGAGTGGAAGGATATCAAGCGCCTGCATGGTCTGAGTCGCGACTTCCTGCTGCTCAGCCTGCCCGCCGAAGTCGATGAGGTGGCACCGGCCAAGCGCAAGGCACCCTACGCCCTGCTCTGCCTGGCAGTGATGGTGATGCTGATGGTCAGCGGCCTGGTACCCAATGTGCTGGCCGCCCTGATCGGCTGCCTGTTGATGGGCGCATTCCGCTGCATCGACATGGATTCGGCCTGGCGGGCCATCCACTGGCCCAGCCTGCTGCTGATCGTTGGCATGCTGCCATTCGCCCTGGCCCTGCAGAAAACCGGCGGGATCGACCTGGCGGTTCACGGCTTGCTGCAGCTGTTTGGTGAAGCCGGGCCACGTGCACTGCTGGCAGCCCTGTTTGCCGTAACAGCGATCACCGGCCTGTTCATTTCCAACACCGCCACAGCGGTGCTGATGGCCCCGGTAGCGATCGCCACCGCCCAGGCGCTGGAGGCCTCACCGGCACCATTCGCCATGATCGTCGCCCTGGCCGCCTCGGCAGCATTCATGACGCCAGTGTCCTCACCGGTCAATACTCTGGTGCTGGACCCCGGCCGGTACCGGTTTACCGACTTCGTGCGGATCGGCGTACCCTTCACCCTGCTGGTGATGCTGGTCAGCGTGCTGCTGGTGCCCTGGTTATTCCCGTTATGAACGCCTTTGCGCCCCGCGCCGATCTGCGCTAACGTGCGGCCCTTGAAACCCTGCGGACAGACGTCATGCCCATCGACAACAGCATCGTTCATCAGATCCACAAGAAACCTGACGGCCAACCGGCCAGCCTGACACTGCGCGACGCCGAACTGGCCGCCAGCGAGGCTCTGGAGCAATTGCTGGCCGGCCTGATCGAAGCCTACAACAGCAAGCCGAACAAGGCCTGGGGCTACTTCCACGAGGAAAGCGGCGCCTACCCGTTCAGTGGCTGGTTGCAGCAGTTGCTGGATCAGGAGCTGGATTTCGTCGGTTTCTCGGCCAAGGCCACCGAACAGCTCAAGACCCTGATGGAAAGTTCCAATCTGGCGCTCGGCGGCCATGTGCTGTTCATCCGTTACCGTCAGGGCATGACCGCGTTTCTGGTGATCGCTCTATTGCACCATACCGAAGGCGTTACCGTCACTGACGACCTCGATGTGGCCGCTGCCCGGCATCTAGATCTGTCCAGCCTGAACATGGCGGCGCGGATCAACCTGACCGAATGGAAACAGAACGCCAGCGCCAAGAACTACATCTCGTTCATCCGTGGCCGCAGCGGCAAGCGGGTTTCAGACTACTTCCGCGACTTCATCGGCTGCGTCGAAGGCTCCAACCCGGAAGAGGAAACCAACACCCTGTTGCAGGCCTTCAGTGACTATGTCGGTGAAGCCGAGCTGGAGCCGGATGCGCTCAAGCAGAAAACCAAGGCCCTGAGCGGTTACGTTAGCAGTCAGGCGCGCCAGGGCGAACAGGTGGCACTGGAAGAGTTGTCGGGGCTGATCGACGAGGAGCAGCCGCGCGCCTTCTACGACTACATCCGGCACAAGGATTACGGTCTGGCCCCGGAAATCCCGCCGGACAAGCGCGCGGTGAGCAACTTCATGCGCTTCTATGGCAAGGCTGACGGCCTGTCGATCAGTTTTGAGGCGCATCTGCTCGGTGAGCGAGTCGAATACGATGAAAGCGAGGATGCCCTGCTGATCAAGCACCCACCCAAGGGACTGATTCAGCAACTGCGCAACAAAAAACGCTAGGCATTATTCGCGGCTGCTAGCCGCTCCTACCAGAATCATGCGCGGGGTAGGAGCAGCCAGCAGCCGCGAACCAAACCCTCTAGCAACAGTAAGCTGCCGCGTTCAGCGATACACCAGCGATCCCTCGGTCGAGAGGATCATGACCATCACCAGCCACGACAGCAACCCCAGATAACCCAGCACCAGCCCACCCAGCGCCAGACCATCGCCCTTGAGCTGGCCATTGCTGCGACGAATGTTGGCGCGCGCCACGTGGCCACAAACCACCGCTATCAGCGAGCCCAGAAACAGCAAACCCACAATACCCATCACCAGACTTAGCACCGCCAAACCCGAGGTTCTGACTGCATCGCCAGCCGGCTGCCGCGGCACCGTCGAGGCCGCCTGCTCCGGCTCGGCAACCGCATCGAGCTCTACCTCCCAGCTCGATGCCGTCGCCGTGTCGGTACGCCGCTGAATCTCGGTAGCCTGCCCACCCGCCGCGACAAAGCTGACCGGATCGCCCTGACTCGGCATACCCAGACCTTTCCAGTCCGAGAACCCATAGCTATAGCGGCGGCCATTACTACCGCGCACCACACCCGGTTTTGCGCCGGGCACATCAACAACAACACCGTCCATCAATGTCCCTCACCCTCCATGAATCAAGCCGACAGCTCGCTTCAAGCCGCCTCATCACGCCACTGCTCGGCGGCTTCAGCACCGCGCGCCTCGCGCAGCGGTAACACGGCGATGATCGCCAGTACGAACAGCAGCATGCAGAACAGGATCGCGTCGGCCAGGCCAACACCCCATTGAATCAGGCCCAGGCCGAACATGCCAAACACCGCTGCCAGCTTGGAGGCCATACCCCATAGCCCGAAGAATTCGGCGGCCTTGCCCTTGGGCGTCAGTACACCAACCAGCGCGCGGGTAGCCGATTGGGAGGAACCCAGGCTGGCTCCGGCCAACACACCGGCTACCAGAAAAACGTACTGGGCTTGCCAACTGACCCCGAACCAGCGCGCCAGCAAGCCGGTCAACGCCGGGGTTTGCCAGATTGCCAGGATCGCCACCAGCCACAGACTCAGGGTGATCAGATAGGTGGTGCGTGCACCGATCCGGCTTTGCAGCCAGCCAAACCCCAGCGCCCCGATGGTGGCGGTGATCTGCACGGTAATGAACATCAACACCCGCACATTCTCATCCCAGCCGATAACCTGGGCACCGTAGATGAACGAGAAGGCAATGATGATGTAGATGCCAGCCATGGCGAAAAATACCGACACCAGCAGATAGCGCAGATCACGAAAATGACTGACCTCGCGCCAGGTGGTCAGTACCCGATTCAGGCCGATCCCCAGCAGGTTCTGGTCAACCGGCAGGCGCTTGCCACTATGCCGCTCCTTGAGCCAAACAAAGGTGGGGATGGCTGCAATCAGGAAGAAGGCCGCCGCGAAAGGTCCGACCCAACGAATGGTGTCGTAGTTGTCGGCCGATACTTCGCCAAGAAACACCAGGGCAAAGGCGGCAGCTACCAGCCCGCCAACATAACCCAAGGCCCAGCCAACCCCGGAAATCCAACCCAGTGCCTGGCGCGGCCCCAGATCCGGCAGAAAGCTGGCTATAAAGCCCTCGCCTATGGAGTAGGCGAAATTCGATAGCACGATCAGTACCACCGCCAGGGTCAGCCAGCCCGGCTCAATCAGATACAGCATGGCGGTGGTAACCACGGTCAGCAGATAGCTGGCGAACAGAAAGCGCTTGCGGCTATGGGTGTAGTCCATGATTGCGCCGCAGACCGGATTGGCCACCACCACCATCAGGTAGCTGAGCGCCAACGCCAGACTCCAGAGCAGATTGCCGAGCCGATAGTCCGGGGCATCACCAACGATTACCCGGGTAAACAGATCACCGTAGATCACGGTAATGATCAGCAGCGTATACCCCTGATTGGCGAAATCGAACATCGCCCAACCAAAGATTTCGCGTTTCGGGGCCAGCTCGGTAGCGCTCATCGCAGCTCCTCTGGTTCTTATAATGGCTTCTGCCAGAACATAGCCCGCCCCATCTGCGGGTCCAGTTCATAACCGGCATAGCCCAGCTTGCGATAGGCCGCCTGGGCTACCCGGTTGCCTTCGAGTACCTCCAGCGTCAGCTTGCAGCAGCCCCGTTCCCGGGCAATACGCTCTACCTCTTCCAGCAGTTGCTGGCTGAGGCCCTGGCCACGAAACTCCGGCAGTACCACTACATCGTGGATGTTGATCAACGGTTGGGCAACAAAGGTCGAGAAGCCTTCAAAACAGTTCACCAGTCCGGCCGGTTGCCCATCGACCCGGGCCAGCACACTGAAGGCATGCGGCAAACCAGCCAGTTTGCCCACCAGGCTGGCCTTGACCGACTCGGCCAACGGCTCGCCGCCACCCATAGGGTCGCGGGCATAGGCGTCGAGCAGACCAACAATTGCCTGGGCATCATCGGGATCATGGTAATTGGCTTGGCTGAGAGTAAGGGTCATGCGGCTGGCTCCGTTGTTTCACTGATTATCTGGCAGCGCCTGGATAGAACGCAGAATATCGCGGCCAATGGCCTCGCGCTTGGGCAAATCGTCCAGCCGATTGGGAGTATCGATATTGAGGGCGAAGAATACCGGGCCTTGCGGCCACTCGACCCAACCCACCCACCAGCCATACTGGCCTTGCCAGCCGGTCTTGGCTCGCAAAATCCAGTCACGCCCGGCTTCAACGATCAGAATATCCTTAACCAGACGCTGGTGCTCGAGCCGGAAAGGCAACAGGTTACTGTACAGACGCTGGAGAAATTCGATCTGCTCATGGGCGGAAATGGCCAGAGCCCCATCGATCCAGTAGGGCCCCTGCTCAGTACTCGGGTCGGCGTTGCCGTAGCTGCTGTACTGCAGGTATTGCCGGGCCTGTTGTTCACCGATCAGCCCGGCAAACTGTTCGTATACCCATACGGTGGAGTTGCGCATTGACGAGCGCAAGTCCTGATCCTGGTTGTGCGCAGCGAAACTGCGCTCCACGCCGTCCCAGACGAAGATCTGGAATTCATCCCGCACTACACCAGCCTCAAGGGCAAACAGGGCGTGCGGGATCTTGAAAGTCGAGGCTGGTGAGAAGCGCTGCTGCGCTCGTTGTGGGTTGTGTACCCAAAGCTGGTCCTGCTGGCCACGCTGATCAAGCACCACCAGGGTTCCGCTGGCCTGATGCTGATCGAACACTGCTGCCCAATCCGCTCGCTGCTGCTCCGGGGCGGCCTGTACCCAAGCGGTCATAAACCAGAAACTGCAGATAAACAGCAAAACGCGCATGGGCTCTCCCTGTCCAGTATGAAAGTCGATCAGTTATGTGATTGCAGGGCAGCCAGGCACATATACTCCATCTCCTGCGCCCACTGACACAATTGAGGCTCATCAAGCTGTACCAGCATGGCATAGCGGCGTCCGCCCCAAACCGCCAGATGCAGGGCTTCGACCCGGCTCGGCGGAGGTGGTTCCGGCAGATCGGTGCAGGCATCGATGACCCGTTGCCACATCGCTGCCAGCTCCTCACAGGCCCGCCGCTGGTGCTTGTGCTCGGCGATCTGGGCTTCGAGCTTGAGCATATCCGGGTGAAACCAGGACAATTCGGCTCGTTCCAGCCCACAGAGCAGACGAATCAGCCGCTGGATGCGTTGTTGCCAGCTAAGCCCCGGCACCTGCACCACCTGCTCATCGACCGCATGAATCAGAGTCTCGATGCAATGGCGCACATAACCTGAGTGCAGCGCCTGCTTGCTGGGGAAGTAGTCATATAGCGTGCCGACCGCAACACCTGCCTCCAGGGCTACCGCCCGGGTGGTCAGACGCTCCCAGCCATCGCGCTGCCAAATCCGAACATAGGTATCGAAAATCGCCTGCACGGTGAACTTGGCCCGGGCCTGGGTTGGCCGTTTGCGCGGCTTGCTGCGCGGCTCGCTCGGGGTTGCCTTCATCGCTGGCGGTATCCGAACCACTGCTCCCGTGCGCCGCGATAGAGTGTGTTCACCATCATTGCTGTCAGGAACCTCATAATGACTCTTGTTACCCAGTTGCAAACCGACAAGCTCGATCTCGGCAAGACCCGCATTGCCAGCCAGCCGCTACCGGCACTGCAAGCCGGGGAAGCACTGTTGAAAATCTGTCGCCTGGCGGTCACCACCAACAATATCACCTATGCCGCCTTCGGCGACACGCCGCATCTGCGCTATTGGGACTTCTACCCCACCGATAATCGGGAGTGGGGCCATATGCCGGCCTGGGGATTTGCCGAAGTAGTTGAAAGCACTGTGGACGGTCTGACCATTGGCGAACGATTCTATGGCTTCTGGCCGATCGCCAGCCATGTGCGGATGCAGCCGGTACGGATCACTGAGCGCGGCTTCTACGACGGCAGCGCACACCGCCTGGAATTGACTTCCGCCTACAACCAGTACCAGCGCATCAGCACCGACGCGGCCTATCGGGCCGAGAACGAGAACTACCAGATGCTGTTGCGGCCGCTGTTCATCACCTCGTTCATGCTGGCCGATTTCCTTGAGGACAACCAGTTCTTCGGCGCCCGCCGAGTGATCATTTCCAGCGCCTCAAGCAAGACCGCCTACGGCACGGCGTTCTGCCTGGAGCAGGTACCGGGGCTGGAACTGATCGGGCTGACCTCTACCCGCAACTGCGCCTTTGTCGACAGCCTTGGCTGCTACCAGCGCAGTGTCAGCTACGATGAACTGGAAAGCCTGAGCACCGACGTACCGACGCTGTATGTCGATTTTTCCGGCAATGACGATCTGCGCGCCCGCATCCACAGCCACTTCGATGAAGCGCTCAAATACAACTGCTACGCCGGTTCGGCCCACTCCCAGGACCACCTCAGCGCCAGTGCTATTCCGCCGACCGGTCCGAAGCCCGAGCCCTATTTCGCCCCCTACCAGATCCGCAAGCGCAATGCCGACTGGGGGCCGGCAGAAGTGACCCGCCGCTTCAATGAAGCCCAACTGGCCTTTATCCAGCGGGTCAGCGACCAGGCCAACCCGTGGATGTCAGTCACCGAGCACCAGGGACTGGAAGCTGGCCAGCCGCTGGTCCGCTCACTGGTCGATGGCCAGGTCGACCCCAACTGCGGGCATGTGCTGGTACTGGAGTAACACGGAAAGGGAGCATCGCTCTGGCGATGCTCCCAAGCCCCTAGGGTTTTAGCTTGTAGCCGGTACGAAAAATCCACCACACCAGAGTCAGACATACGCTCAGAAATACCAGGGTCATGCCAACACTGACGCCAATGTGCACATCGGCGGCGCCATAAAAGCTCCAGCGGAAACCGCTGATCAGGTACACCACCGGATTGAACAGGGTCACGGTCTGCCAGAACGGCGGCAGCATGGTGATCGAGTAGAAACTGCCGCCGAGAAAGGCCAGCGGCGTGACGATCATCAGCGGGATGATCTGCAGCTTCTCAAACCCGTCAGCCCAGACCCCGATGATGAAACCGAACAGGCTGAAGGTCACCGCCGTCAGAATCAGGAAGGCCAGCATCCAGAACGGATGCAGGATCTGATAGTCGACGAACAGCCGCGCCGTAACCAGCACCAGCAACCCGAGCAGTACCGACTTGGTCGCCGCCGCACCGACATACCCCACAACGATTTCCACCGGCGATACCGGGGCTGACAGCACCTCGTAAATGGTGCCGGTGAACTTGGGCATGTAGATGCCGAACGAGGCATTGGAAATGCTCTCGTTGAGCAACAGCAGCATGATCAGCCCGGGAATGATGAAAGCCCCGTAGCTGACCCCGTCGATCTCAGCCATGCGCGTACCGATCGCAGCACCGAAGACGATGAAATACAGCGAGGTGGAAATCACCGGCGAGGCAATGCTCTGCAACACGGTGCGCCACATGCGCGCCATTTCAGCCTTATAGATGGCCTGGATACCGTACAGATTCATGCGCCCTCCCCAACTCGCAGGCGCGGCTGTTCCTGTCCTTGCAGCAGCCCAACGAAGATATCTTCCAGTGAACTCTGCGAGGAATGCAGATCCTTGAACTCGAGGCCTTCGCGCTCGAGCTGACGCAGCAGATCAGCCACCCCGGTCTGCTCGCACTTGGCATCGAAGGTGTAGACCAGGGCGTGGCCCTCATCGGCCAGGGTCAGGGCATGACAGGCCAGCGCCGCGGGGATCTCGGTGATCGGCTGCTGCAACTGAATGGTCAATTGACGGGTACCGAGCTTGCGCATCAAGGTGGCCTTGTCTTCGACCAGCAGTAGCTCGCCATGGTTGATCACCCCGATACGGTCGGCCATTTCCTCAGCTTCTTCGATGTAATGGGTGGTGAGGATGATGGTCACGCCATTATCACGCAGGCGCCGCACCATGGCCCACATGTCGCGACGCAGCTCGACATCGACCCCGGCCGTCGGCTCATCGAGAAACAGCACCTGGGGCTCATGGACCAGCGCCTTGGCAATCAGCACCCGGCGCTTCATCCCACCGGACAACGCCATGATCCGCTCGTTGCGTTTATCCCACAGCGACAGCTCACGCAAAATCCGCTCGATCAGCGCTTCGTCCGGCGCCTTGCCGAACAGTCCACGGCTCAGACGTACGGTAGCCAGCACCGTGTCGAACATGTTGTTGGTCAACTCCTGGGGTACCAGGCCGATCAGGCTGCGGGCCTTGCGATAATGCCGCACGATGTCGTGCTCCCCTACCAGCACCTGGCCGGCCGAGGGATTGACCAGCCCGCAAACAATGCTGATCAGGGTGGTCTTGCCTGCTCCATTGGGGCCGAGCAAGGCAAAGATTTCACCCCGGCGAATTTCCAGACTGACACCCTTGAGCGCCTGAAACCCCGAGTCGTAGGTTTTTGCCAGATCCCTGACAGTGATGATCGCGCTCACAATAGCTCCCTGTTTGTTGCAGTCATTGACCGGCACACCGGTCATCGCTAGCGTTCAACTTACTAACCCCGATCAGGCCGCCGACAGGGCAAAGCCGAAGCGCGGGAAGTACACATGCAGTAGCCCGGCACGCTCGTCCTCGCGGGCAATGATGATCTGCTCAGCATCTTCGTAGACCAACGTGCCAGCTACCGGATCGGTACCATAGTCTACGGCATTGACACTGACCGCTTGACCCACCTGCAAGCCAAGCGGGCTAACAAATGTGCTCTCGGGCACGGCTTGCGGGGTTGCCGCCTGGGCGATGCCGATTGCCTCGGCGGCGCTCAGCTCGGTATGGGCCCCATGCCCCACATCGGCAATGCGCTGCATCCAGGCTCTGACCGCCGGATAACCATCCAGCGCCTCGGCCACGGCCGCGTTGCTGGCAACGAACCACAGCGGATGGTAATAGGCGAAGTCGGCGATGCAGGCCAGTTCACCCAGCAGGTAATCACCATTGCGTTCGAGCTGGGTTTCCAGCCGCCCGAGCAGAGTCGGCCACTGAGACAATGCCACCTGGGTATCCAGGCGACTGGCTGTGCCACCGCTGAAGAGCTTCTGGCGATCAGCCACGAAGCCCTTGATCACCTCCTCCGGCATCCCGGCAAACCGTGCAGCCAGGCCCTTGGGCTGGAAATTGATCGCCACCGCGTGCTGAAACAGCACCTGATCGGCGAACTGAGCCAGCGCCGCTGCCGCCGCTTCACGCCCTTCCGGGAACAGGGCCGGGGTGGCCTTTTCCTGCTCCAGACGGCGGGCGATCAGTGCGGTATCGCAATAAATATCGGCGCCAATCTGCAGTACCGGGGTGCGCCGGTAACCGCCGGTCAGCGCGGTCAGGTCCGGCTTGGGCATGACCGGAGGAATCAGTACCGAGTGCCAGGACAGGCCCTTGAAGCCCAGTAACAGGCGGGCTTTCTCGGCGAACGGCGATTGCGGGTAATGATGCAGGATCAGATCGGTCATGGGGATTCTCCATTCAAGGTCCATGCAGCTTAGCGGTGCCGCCGGCTGATGCCCAGTTGCTCGTGGTGACTGATCATCAGCCATCGAACTGACTGATCAGTCGTTCCTTGGCTTTTTTGTTCAAGGCCTTGATGGCCAGTTCGCGGCGCAGTGCCGTGCCATGGTCGCCACACAGCTCACGCCAGACCAGCGCCTGGGCCGGGCTGCGATTGAAAAAACGTGCGCCCTTGCCCTGCTGATGCTGGCGAAAACGTCGCTGCGGGTCGGTGCTGATCCCAGTGTAAAGATGACCGTTCTCAGCCCGTACAATATATACCCACCAGCACGTCGACGGTTCCTCATGGCTGCTTTGTGGCGGCGCAACAGGCATACTCGGTTCATTCATTGTGGAGACAAGCTCATGTTCGTACAGATATTCACCACCGGGGGCACCTTCGACAAAGTCTACTTCGACGCCCTGAGTGAATACAAAATTGGCGAACCCATGGCCGCTGAGCTGCTTGAGCAGGGCCGGGTCGGCTTCAACTATAGCGTGGAGTCGCTGCTGAAAAAGGACAGCCTGGATCTGGACGATGACGACCGCACCCTGATCCATGAGCGGGTCGCCAACTGCCCGCATGAACACATCCTGATCATCCACGGCACCGATACCATGACCGTCACCGCCGCCGCGCTGGCCGATATCGAACACAAGGTCATCGTCCTGACTGGCGCCATGCAGCCGGCCCGCTTTCGCGACAGCGACGCCCTGTTCAACCTCGGGCTGGCGGTCGGCGCCCTCAACATTTGCCAGCCCGGCGTCTGGATCGCCATGAGCGGACGGGTGTTCCCCGCCGACGGGGTACGCAAGAACCGGATGGCAGGGCGGTTCGAGGCGCACTGAGGCTCTCCCTGCCCTAAAGGTCAGGATTTTCCGCGCCCTCGACAACGCCAGGATGGGCTGCCACGGGCGCAGCCCTCGCAACACACCGGCCACCGCACCGCGCAGACCTACCCCGGCTCCACCGTCATCGCGAGCCGCTGGCGGCGTAGCGATCCAAGTGCTGTGCTGCTATTGCACTCAGCCCGTACCACCCACAGTAATCTGGTCGATTTTCAGCGTCGGCTGGCCAACCCCAACCGGCACCGATTGACCATCCTTGCCACAGGTGCCAACACCACTGTCGAGTTGCAGGTCGTTACCCACCATAGACACGCGGGTCATCACCTCTGGGCCATTGCCGATCAGGGTCGCACCCTTGACTGGCGCTGTGATCCGCCCGTCTTCGATCAGGTAGGCTTCACTGGTGGAAAATACGAACTTGCCGCTGGTGATATCGACCTGGCCTCCACCGAGATTGGCGCAGTACAAACCTTTTTTCACCGAACGGATGATTTCCTCTGGCTCGCTTTCGCCAGCCAGCATGTAGGTATTGGTCATGCGCGGCATGGTCAGATGCGCATAGGACTCACGGCGCCCGTTACCGGTCGGCGCTACTCCCATCAGCCGGGCATTCAGCTTGTCCTGCATATAGCCTTTGAGAATGCCGTTCTCGATCAGGGTGGTGCAGTGGGTCGGCTGGCCCTCGTCATCCAGACTCAGCGAGCCACGCCGGCCCGGCAGGGTGCCATCATCAACAATGGTACACAGGCTGGAAGCCACCTTCTCGCCCACCCGGCCGCTATAGGCCGAACTGCCCTTGCGGTTGAAATCGCCTTCCAGACCGTGCCCAACCGCCTCGTGCAGCAACACTCCGGACCAGCCCGGGCCCATCACGACCGGCAGGCTACCGGCCGGGGCGGCCACTGCCTCAAGGTTGACCGAAGCCTGGCGTACCGCCTCGCGGGCATAAGCCATGGCCCGTTCCTCAGCCTCGAAGAAGCGGTAGTCGGTACGCCCGCCGCCGCCAAAGCTGCCGCGCTCGCGGCGACCGTTGTGTTCGATGATGACGCTGACATTGAGCCGCACCAGCGGCCGGATATCACCGGCCCAGGTGCCGTCACTGGCGGCGATCAGCACGGTGTCGTGGACGCCGCCCAGGCTGATGCTGACCTGGGTGATGCGCGCATCCAGGCTGCGGGTATAGGCATCCAGGCGCTGCAGAAAAGCCACCTTGTCAGGCTGGGACATGGCCTCCAGCGGGTTGTCCGGCAGATACAGTGGCTGCCCCGCCGGCCGCTGCCAGGCCTGGACCCGGCCGCTCTGGCCGGCCCGGGCAATCGATCGGGCTGCACCGGCGGCCTGGCTCAGGGCCGGCAGACGAATGTCATTGCTGTAGGCAAACCCGGTTTTTTCACCGGACAGGGCACGCACGCCAACCCCCTGATCGACATTGAAACTGCCGTCCTTGACGATCCCGTCCTCCAGCACCCAGGACTCGCTGATCTGGTGCTGAAAATACAGATCAGCAGCATCCACACCTGGGCCCTTGAGCAGTTGCCCCAGTACTTCGGCAACCCCGTCAGCGCTAAGCTCGGCGGGAGCCAGCAGACGCTGTTCGGCCTGTTGGATCAGTTCATTCATGAGATTTCGGCTCCTTGGCGACCGGCTCGATACGGTCAGTCACGGCAAAACGGCGATGCTCGGCAACCGGCATACGCGCACGGATATCTTCCAGATGCTGGCGGTCAATGGCGCCGGCAACCACACCCATGCCTTCGGGCAGGCAGGCCTGGATCACGCCCCAGGGATCAATCAGGCAACTATGTCCAAAGGTCTCACGGCCACCGGTGTGGCGCCCACCCTGGTTGGCCGCCAGTATGTAACACTGGGTTTCGATGGCCCGAGCCCGAAGCAGGACCTCCCAGTGGGCCAGCCCGGTGACTGCGGTAAAGGCCGACGGCACCACGATCAGCTCGGCCCCGGCCCGGCGCAGGGCCTGATACAGGTCGGGAAAGCGCACATCGTAACAGATGCTCAGGCCCAGGCGCCCGACCGGTGTGTCCAGGCAGACCAGTTGCTGACCATGCTCATAATCGCGCGACTCGCGATAGCTGCGGGTATTGTCCGGCACTTCGACATCGAACAGATGCAATTTGTCGTAGCGGGCGACTTCCCGCCCCTGATCGTCATAGACCAGGCAACTGGCCAGGGCCTTGCCGTCGTCGCTGGCCGGCAACGGGATACTGCCGCCCACCAGCCAGACGCCGTGCTCGCGCGCCTGACGCGCAAGAAAGTTACGGATCGGACCACTACCGCCAAACTCAGCCTTGGCAATCTCGGCCAGTGACCGATTGCCGAAGGCCGCGAAGCATTCGGGCAGCAAAATCAACTCGGCTCCGGCCGCCGCCGCTTCACCAATCAGCACCGCCGCCTGATTGAGGTTGGCCTTGACCTCCGGGCCGCTGAGCATCTGCAGGGCTGCTACCTGAGCCATATCAATTCTCCAGAGCGGCCTTGCTGTCGAAGGCCCTATCAAACTCTACGTTGGGTTGTTGCCAGTCACCGCTGATCCGGTACTTGACCGAGGCAAAACGCGCCACCCGGTCGCCCAGAATGCGGTCGGCCAAAAACAGTACGCCACCAATGTGCGGAGCGCCGGCCAGAATCGCCGCCAGGGGCAGATTGTTGGTAACCGGCAAAGTCACCAACAGGCCCATATCAATCTGGTCATTGGGCAGGTCAAGCTGACCCTCTAGCTGCAACTTGGCGCTCGGCCCGTCCATGACCAGCGGCGTGCGGGTGTGCATCACCCCTGCATCCAGCCCCAGCTCGCCCTTGAAGCTGTCATAGGCTGTGCCTTTGCCAAACAGGTCGGAAAAATCCAGGCGCAGGCGGCGGGTCAAGGCGTTGAAGTTCAACAGACCGAATACCCGCAGCGCGTCGGCCGAGCCTTCGCCACTTTGCAGCGCGCCATTGCTTGCATCAAGACTGACCGTACCACTACTGCGAGCCAGCGCGAAAAAAGCCGGCGAGCCTGGCCAGCTCAACTCGGTCCGGGCCTGAAAGCGTTCGCTGGTCAGGGTCGGGGCGTAATGCCAGGCTTGCAATACCGCGCCCAGATCCGTGGCGTTGAGTTCGCCGCTAAAGCGGCTACCCGAGTTCAGCCAGTCCAGATCACCCTGCAGGCGCAGGCCACGCAGATCGACGTCAACCCCGCTGAAATGGCTACCAGTGCTGCTGGGGCGCGCGGAGAAACGCACACCACCCACCAGTTCATCACCCCAGTGCAGGGCATGGATACGTACATCCAGGCTGGGCAGGCTGGTCGGATCAAAAGCAGCCAGCGGGTCTTCCGGCACCACCGGCTCGACCAGCGCGGTGTGATCCGGGCCTGGCTCGTGACGCGGTAGTGTCAGACGCTGAAGCTCAACCACCACCGGCGCATCGTTGGCGTCGGGCCAGCCGATTTGCCCACGCAAGCTACTCTGCTCGATATCCAGCAGCCAACCATTGCTGGTACGCGCGCCACTGACCTGAACATTGTCCAGATCCAGCCCAAAGCCCTGAAAGCGATCGGTCTGGACATTGAGCCGCTGCACCAGGTCGCCCATCTGTCCAGCCGGGGCCTGCGCCAGTGGGGTATCGGCCGGCTTCAACGCGCTGCCATCGAGCCACTGCTGCCAGTGGCTCCAGTCAAAGTCACGGAACCGGGCCTGCACCGCCAGCCCGGGCCAGATCGGGGTCACTGGGCTACCACTGCGGTAGCGCAGATCACCGGCAAACTGACGCTCATCGATATGAATCAGGCCGCGCAGTTCGGGTCCCAGATTGAATTGCCAACGTTGCAGCCCTGGCGTCAGTTCCAGCAGCAGCCGGCTCGGCAAGCGCTCGGCACTCGACTTGGCCAGAGGTTCCGGTAGCACCAGACTGACGCCTTCCAATGCACTACTGACTTCAACCCGCTGACGGCCTTCGGCCAGACGCACGTCGGCCTGCCAGTCAAGAGCCCCGCTGGCCAGCCCCTTGGGCAGTGCCTCCACCCCCAGCAGTGTCCAGCCCTGCAACCGCTCCAGCGAGTGCTTGCCACTCAGACGGATGCGTTGCTGCGCATCAATCCGATCAATCTCGGCGGCAACCGGCTCACCGAGAAAACGCAGCGTCAGACCTGAAGCCGCGAGCCCCTGCCCATCGTTGTAGGCGAACCGGCCGCGCAGTTCATGAATCGGCTCCTGCAACTGCGGAATCTGTAACTGCTCGACCTCAGCCTGCCAGCCCACGTCAACACCCAGCGGCTGGCCCTGACGCAGCGGAATGGCCAGGGCCAGCTGTCCATCGACCTGACCCTGACCTTGCCAACCGGCCAGCGGGTCACCGCTCAGCTCAGCCAGCGGGCTGTCCTGCATCAGCGTCAGGGCATCACTCAACGGTCCCTTAAAGTCGCCAGCCACCAGCAGGCGCAATGCCGCCTCGGGACTCTCACGCCGGGTCGAGACCTGAATGCCACTGAGCTCAGTATCCAGCAGCCGGGCCTGCCCCGGCCCGATATCCAGCAACTCATTGTCCAGATACAGGGTTGCAGATACCTCGCTCAACCCTGGCCAGCCGGGCTGGAACTGCAGGCTGCCACCCTCCAGCCGGGCATACAGGTCAATCTGACGCTCGTCCGGCTCGGCGTCCTTGAGCAGCGAACCCCGATAGGCAAAGATCGCCTGGGGTACCCGGCCGCTGAGCTGCGAGTCCTTGAGCCAATCGGCCAACGCCGGTTCGAACGCAGGGGCCAAGGTTGGCAAGTAACGCTCATGGAAACGAGCCTGGCTATCGCGTAGGGCAACACGCAGATCCATGGTCGGAACCCCTCCGGGCGGCGGCAACAGCAACTCCATCCGGGCAGTCAATGGACCTTCCTCACCTGTTGCACGCAGACCCGGGGCTATCAGGCTCAGCCCCAGCTCATCCGACCAGCGCCACTGCAGCGCTCCCTCAGCCCGCGTATAGTGCCAGGCTTGGGGAAACAGTCGTGGCAGATGGATTGCCCAGTTATCACTGGCTACTCGCAACTCGCCCTCAGCGGGGCTACCACTCAGGCTGCCACTCACCCCTTCAAAGGCCGGCACCGCTTCCCAGGCTGAGACCCCGACCCGATCAAGCCGGGCCTGCAGTCGCAGGTTGCGCCAGTCACGCCAGTCGCTCGTTCCGTTCAATTGCACATCGCGCAGGGTCCCACGGGGTGCCAGGGTGCTGATGACTTCGGCGGTCAGTTCGTGCTCGATCAAGCCCGGCAACCAGTGGCCCAGATGCTCCAGCGGTAGCTGGTCGACCCGGGCCAACCAGGCCCCGGACTCCAGCTCACGCTGCAACTGAATCCGGGTTGCCGGCCAGATCTCTTCATCCAGGCGCATGCTCAGCTCATCAACTCGCAGCGATTGCTGCCCGGCCTGCTCGCGCCACTCGAAACGGGCAACCAGATCATTCAGCACCGGCACCTGGCGCACCCCATTCAGTTCCAGCTGCGGGGTGATCAGCAGCCCCTGCAGATGATCCAGGCGCTGATGCTGCCAGCTACCCCAAAGCTGCCCACCGGCCACCAGCGTCTGGATCTGCATGCGCTCCATCCAGGCAGGAGGCAACCAGCGGCCCCAGTTGGTCGCCGGCAACTCCAGGAAAAACCCCAGTGACAAGCGCTGCCAGTCCAGCCCAGGCATCAGGGCGCTGGCCTGCCAACGCAGCCGCTCACCATCAGGCAGGTTGACCTGACCATCGAGTCGATGCCAGTTGGGGCCATTGAGCAGGGTCAGGTCGCCTTCGCTGAACACCCAGTCGGGTTGCTGCCAGGGGCTGATGCGAATTCGGGTTTCAAGCAGGGTGATCCGCCGTTGGCTGGAGAGCAAGCGCAGGGCCTCATCCAACCCGGCCAGTTGGGCGCTTTGGCCGCCAAGGCCATGCACCTGCCAGTGGCCGTCGGCGTTTTCGCTCAGTTCCAGCTCCAGCCCCTGAATCTGCAACGCATCCATCACCGGCCGGCGTTGCCAGAGGCTGGCAAACAGATCAAGCCGGGCGGTTACGTTGTCCAGGGCAAATAGTATCGGGCTGTCAGGATCAAGGTCGGCATGCACCTGCAAGCCACGCAGCTTGAACACCGGCTGCCCGCCCTGCATCTCGCCCTGCAGGCGCTCAAGGTGGATGGCCCGGCCGCTCAGTTGCTCGGCCTTGACCACCAGCTCAGCCTGGTAGTCAGCCACCACCGGCATGAACTGGCGACCCAGGCTGACGTAAATCGCGGCCAGCAGCAACCAGCCCACCAAAAGCAGGATCAGCCCATCCAATAGGCGTCGCAGCCAGGTTTGCCAGAGCATCGGGTTCACCCGTTCATCACATCAACACCACGTCGTACTGTTCCTGGGTATACATGGTTTCCACCTGAAACTTGATCGGCCGCTCGATAAACAGCTCAAGATCGGCGACATTGCCCGATTCTTCATCAAGCAAACGATCAATGACCGATTGCGAAGCCAGTACCATGTAGGCATCGGCCTGGTAGGCCCTGGCTTCGCGCAGGATTTCGCGGAAGATTTCGTAACACACGGTTTCCGGGGTTTTCTGAATCCCCCGCCCCTGACAACTTGGACAAGGCTCACAGAGCACCTGTTCCAAACTTTCGCGGGTACGTTTGCGGGTCATCTGCACCAAGCCCAGCTCGGTGATGCCAATGATGTTGGTTTTGGCGTGATCGCGTTCGAGCTGCTTTTCCAGGGTCCGCAGTACCTGGCGCTGATGATCCTCGTCTTCCATGTCGATGAAGTCGATGATGATGATCCCGCCCAGATTGCGCAGGCGCAGTTGCCGGGCAATCGCCGTGGCCGCCTCAAGGTTGGTCTTGAAGATGGTTTCCTCAAGGGTCCGGTGTCCGACAAAGGCCCCGGTATTGACGTCGATGGTGGTCATCGCCTCGGTCTGATCGATCACCAGATGGCCGCCGGACTTGAGCATGACCCGCCGCTCCATGGCCTTCTGGATCTCATCCTCGACCCCATACAGGTCAAAGATCGGTCGCTCGCCAGGATAGTGCTCGAGCTTTTCCTCGATGCCCGGCATCAGCTCCTGAACGAACTGCTCGATCTTCTGGAAGGTTTCCCGCGAGTCGATCCGGATCTTCTCGATCCGCGGATTGACCAGATCGCGGAGGGTGCGCAATGCCAGGGCCAGATCCTCGTACAGCACCGAAGGTGCCGGGGCCTGGCTCATCTGCTGGGAGATCTGCTGCCAAAGCCGGCGCACATAGCGGATATCGACCAGGATATCTTCCTCCCGCGCAGCCTCGGCAGCAGTACGCAGAATGAAACCACCGGCCTCTTCCACACCTTCATCTTCGACACAGTGGGCAACGATCTGCTTGAGCCGCTCGCGCTCGGCTTCATCTTCGATTTTCAGCGAAATCCCCACATGCGGGGTCTTGGGCATATACACCAGATAACGCGAAGGTACCGACAAGTGGGTGGTCAGCCGTGCGCCCTTGGTACCGATCGGGTCCTTGGTCACCTGCACCACCAGCGACTGGCCCTCATGTACCAGCGAACTGATCGGCTCGACCGCCGGCCCTTCGCGCTCGGAGATTTCCGAGGCATGGATAAAGGCTGCGCGTTCCAGGCCGATATCGACAAACGCGGCCTGCATGCCGGGCAGAACCCGCACGACCTTGCCTTTGTAGATATTGCCGACGATACCACGACGCAGGGTTCGCTCGACATGGACCTCTTGCAACACCCCGTTTTCGACCAGGGCCACCCGGGTTTCCATCGGGGTGACGTTGATCAGAATTTCTTCGCTCATAGGCTCTCCCGCTCAATTCATACTGGCAGAATACCGGTGAATCGAGCTGTGCAACAGCGATCACTGAGATAGAGTCAGCCAATCAACCGATTCGTTGAAGGCGGGTTGGGAGTTCAGCCGGCCGCCGGGGCTAGGGTCTGTTGACGTTTCATCGCAAGCCGCGTTGCTGCCAACAGGCAACCCCGAACTGGGCCAGTAATTGTGCAGTTTCCATCAAGGGCAATCCGACCACAGCGCTGTAGCTGCCGTCGATCCGCTCGACAAAGACCGCCCCCAGTCCCTGAATGCCATAGCCCCCGGCCTTGTCGCGCGGCTCGCCGCTGGCCCAGTAGGCCTCGATCTCGGCCTCGCTCAGGCCCCGGAACCAGACCCGGGTTTCCACCAACTGGCTCAGGCAGCGCCCGTGCTGGGCCACGGCGACCGCCGTGAGCACCCGGTGCTCACGCCCGGACAGCGCCCGCAACATCTCCAGCCCCTGCTGGCGATCGACCGGCTTGCCGAGAATCTGCTCGCCCAGCACCACGGCAGTATCCGCCGCCAGCACCACCGCGCCATCGGCAACCTGTGCCAGCCCGGCTTGAACCTTGTCGGCCGTCACCCGCAACACATAGACCTCAGCCGACTCGCCGGCCAGTTGCTGCTCATCCACTGAACATACCAGCCGCTGGCAAGGCACACCGATCTGGGCCAGCAGTTCACGCCGGCGCACAGAAGCAGAGGCCAGGTACAGGGGTTCAGTAGACATGGAAGCGTTTACGCAGCACCGACAGGACCGACGACACCCAGGGCCAGAGGAATACGCTGACCAGCGCCGGCATCAGGAACAGCAGGGTCGGCGGCCGGTTGCCGCTCAGGCTGTTGAGCCACAGCAGAACCATCTGGGCGATGCCCAGAACCGGCAGCATCACCAGACTCTGCTGCCACAACGGGAAACGCCGGATACGCTGATGCAGCAACAGCACCAGCCAGGCCACCAGGGTCATGACCAGTGCATGCTGGCCAAACAGCTCGCCGTACAGTACATCGGTCGCCAACCCACTGACCCAAGCGGTCAGCAGACCGACCCGGTGAGGCAGGGCCATCACCCAGTAGGCCAGCACCATCGCCAGCCACATCGGCCGCCCCAGATCCAACGGCGAGGGCATCGGCATGATGCTCAATAGCAGAGCGGCGAGAATGCTCAAGGCGATCAACAGACTATTGCGCATCGCCATTCTCCTCTGAAGCCTGGTCGGCCGCGTCAACTGCTACCGGCTCGGCAACCTGCTCGCCCTCATCCTGTGCGCCATTCTTTTCTTGCTCACTCGCCAACTCCAGCGCCGGCAGCACTTCGCCATAGGCACTTTCCGGGCTGAATACCAGCAACATGTAACGACTGCGATTGAGCTGCGCAGTGGGCGCCACCTTGACCTCGGCAAACGGATGCCCAGGATCGCGATCCACAGCGACCACCCGGCCAACCGGGTAACCGGCCGGGAAACGCTGCCCCAGACCGGAGCTGACCAGAATGTCGTCGACCCGAATATCGGCGGTATCGCCGACATAGCGCAATTCCAGATATTCGTTGTTGCCGGTCCCGGCGGCGATGGCACGCAAGCCGTTGCGGTTGACCTGCACCGGCAGACTGTGGGCGGCGTCGGTAATCAGCAGAACCCGGGCGGTATGCGGCATGACCTCGACCACCTGGCCCATCAGGCCGCTGGCGTCCAGCACTGGCTGGCCAAGGAACACGCCATCACGCTCACCCTTGTTGATCATCAGGCGCTGGGTAAAGGGATTGGGGTCGACACCGATCAGTTCAGCCACCAGCACCCGCTCATCTACCAGCGAGGAGGAATTGAGCAGTTCACGCAGACGCACGTTCTGCTCGGTCAGCGAGGCCAGCTTCTGCAGTTGACGCTGAATCAGCAGCGACTCGGCGCGCAGCCGTTCATTCTCGGCAATCAGCTCAGCCCGGCTGGAAGTCAGTTGGTGAAAGGTATCCCAGGTCCGGGCCGGGACTTCAGCCACGTAATACAACGGCGTCAGCAGCAGGCCAAGCTGAGCGCGCAGCGGTTGCAGCGCCGCGAACCGAGCGTCGATAACCATCAACACAACGGACAGCACCGTCAGTGCGAACAGTCGTACGCCCAGTGACGGTCCCTTGATGAATAGCGGTTTAATGGCGGGTCTCCCATTGCGCCACGGGTTGACAACCACAAGTCCGGCAGACCGCCACCAGGCGAGCCTGCCGGATCACAGCGAATCACTCGGTGGAGAGCAGGTCCATGCTGTGCTGATCCATCATTTCCAGTGCCTTGCCACCGCCGCGGGCAACGCAGGTCAGCGGATCTTCGGCAACGATTACCGGCAGGCCGGTTTCCTGCGCCAACAGCTTGTCCAGATCACGCAGCAGTGCCCCGCCACCAGTCAGGATCAGGCCACGCTCGGCGATATCCGAGGCCAGTTCCGGCGGCGACTGTTCCAGTGCGCTCTTGACTGCCTGGACAATGGAGGCCAGCGACTCCTGCAGCGCTTCCAGCACCTCGTTGGAGTTCAGGGTGAAGCTGCGCGGCACACCTTCAGCCAGGTTGCGACCACGGACATCAACCTCCAGCACATCGCCGCCGGGGTAGGCCACACCGATTTCCTGCTTGATCCGCTCGGCAGTGGATTCACCAATCAGGCTGCCATAGTTACGCCGCACATAGGTCACGATCGCCTCATCGAAGCGATCACCACCGACCCGTACCGATTCGGCGTAGACCACGCCGTTGAGCGAGATCAGGGCAATCTCGGTGGTACCACCACCGATATCGACTACCATCGAGCCGCGCGCCTCTTCTACCGGCAGACCGGCACCGATCGCCGCTGCCATTGGCTCCTCGATCAGGAACACCTCGCGGGCCCCGGCGCCCAGCGCCGATTCACGAATCGCCCGGCGCTCGACCTGGGTCGACTTGCACGGCACACAGATCAGTACTCGCGGGCTGGGCTGAATGAAGCTGTTTTCGTGAACCTTGTTGATAAAGTACTGGAGCATTTTTTCACAGACGCTAAAGTCGGCGATCACGCCGTCCTTCATCGGCCGAATGGCCTGGATGTTGCCCGGGGTACGGCCGAGCATGCGCTTGGCCTCGGTGCCGACAGCAACCACGCTTTTCTGGTTGCCGTGGCTACGAATCGCGACCACTGAAGGCTCGTCAAGAACGATGCCGCGATCGCGGACATAAATCAGGGTATTGGCCGTGCCCAGGTCGATGGACAGATCGCTGGAAAACATGCCACGAATTTTTTTGAACATGGGTAAACAGTATCCCGAGACGCGTAAATAAAAATAATAAATTGTAGGGAAACACGGATAAGCTACCTGACAAGCAGCACAGACCAGCAGCGATCACTCACAAAGACAGCGGCAACCCGCATGACTGGCCGGACAATATCACGCTCACAGGTAACTGATCGGTACTTCCGGAAGTGTCGCAACTCTAACAATGGCGGGGTTTTTGGGCAAGGCGCGGATGTGGTAAATTCGCCCCTTTGTCCGGTTTCCCCGCGCCGTCACGGCCGATATCGGTAACATCCGCGCCAATTGACCGGAATCATTCCCGGCTTCATGGAGAACAGCACATGGCCTTTGACCGCTCCGATGTGGAAAAGATCGCCCATCTGGCCCGCATCGCCATCCGCGAGGACGAGATCCCCGCCACCACCGCCAAGTTGTCCGGCATTCTCGGTCTGATCGACCAGATGCAGGCCGTGGACACTACCGGCATCGAGCCGCTGGCCCATCCGCTGGAAACCACCCAGCGCCTGCGTCCGGACAGCGTGACCGAGCAGAATCAGCGCGATGCCTACCAGGCCATCGCTCCGGCGACCGAAGCCGGGCTGTATCTGGTACCCAAGGTGATCGAATAATCCGTCGCGACGAGAGCTTCCCCATGCATGAGAAAACCCTGGCCGAGCTATCCCAGGCCCTGCGCAGCAAGGCGATTTCCAGCGTCGAGCTGACCCAGCACTACCTCAAGCGCATCGAGCAGTTCGATGGCGCGCTCAACAGCTACATCACCGTAACCCCGGAACTGGCCCTGGAACAGGCCCGTACCGCCGACGCGCGAATCGCCGCCGGTGACGCTGGCCCACTGACCGGCATTGCCCTGGCACACAAGGACCTGTTCTGCACCCAAGGCGTGCGCACCAGTTGCGGCTCTAAGATGCTCGACAACTTCATTGCCCCCTACGAATCCACCGTGACCCAGCGTTTTATCGACGCCGGCACAGTGATGCTGGGCAAGACCAACATGGACGAATTCGCCATGGGCTCGTCGAACGAATCGAGTTTCTATGGCCCGGTGCGCAACCCTTGGAACAGCGAACACGTCCCCGGTGGCTCATCCGGCGGCTCGGCGGCTGCCGTGGCCGCCCGGCTGTGCGCAGCGGCCACCGGTACCGATACTGGCGGTTCGATCCGCCAGCCGGCTGGCTTCACCGCCCTGACCGGACTCAAGCCGACCTATGGTCGGGTCTCGCGCTGGGGCATGATCGCCTACGCCTCGAGCCTCGACCAGGGCGGCCCTATGGCCCGCAACGCCGAAGACTGCGCCCTGTTGCTGCAGGCCATGGCCGGTTTCGACCCTAAGGACTCGACCAGTGTCGATGCGCCGGTGCCGGACTACTCGGCCAGCCTTAACGACTCACTCAAGGGTTTGCGCATCGGCCTGCCTAAGGAATACTTCAGCGCCGGGCTGGACAGCGCTACCGCCGCCGCTATCGAAACCGCCGTCCAGCAGTTCCAGGCCCTGGGTGCCGAGATCAAGGAAATCAGCCTGCCCAATGCCGAGCTGGCGATCCCGGCCTACTACGTAATCGCCCCGGCCGAGGCCTCGTCCAACCTGTCACGTTTTGACGGCGTGCGTTTCGGCTATCGCTGCGACAACCCGGCAGATCTGACCGACCTCTACACCCGCTCACGCGGCGAAGGCTTCGGCGCCGAGGTCAAGCGGCGGATTCTGGTCGGCACCTATGCGCTGTCGGCCGGCTACTACGACGCCTACTACCTCAAGGCCCAGAAGATCCGCCGGCTGATCAAGAACGACTTCATGGCCGCCTACGAGCAGGTCGACGCGATTCTCTGCCCAACCTCACCAACCCCGGCCTTCCGCATCGGCGAGAAAATCGACGACCCGGTCAGCCTGTACCTGACCGATATCTACACCATCACCGCCAACCTCGCCGGCGTGCCGGGCATCGCCCTGCCGGCCGGGTTCGCCAATGGTCTGCCGATTGGCATGCAGTTGCTCGGGCCCTACTTCAGCGAGGCGCGCCTGCTGAACATTGCCCACCAGTACCAGCAGCACACCGACTGGCATACCCGCGCACCCGCAGGTTATTGAGAGGACTGAGGACAGACTATGCAATGGGAAATCGTCATCGGCCTGGAAATCCACGCCCAGTTGACCACCGCCTCGAAGATCTTCTCCGGCAGCGCCACCACCTTCGGTGCCGAGCCTAACACCCAGGCCAGCCTGGTTGACCTGGGCATGCCCGGCAGCCTGCCGGTGCTCAATGCCCTGGCGGTGAAGAACGCAATCAAGTTCGGCCTGGCGGTGGATGCCGAGATCGGCATGACCAACGTGTTCGCGCGCAAGAACTACTTCTACCCTGACCTGCCCAAAGGCTACCAGATCAGCCAGATGGAACTGCCGATCGTCGGCAAGGGCCACCTAGATATCACCCTGGAGGATGGCACGGTCAAGCGCGTCGGGATTACCCGGGCACACCTGGAAGAAGACGCTGGCAAGAGCCTGCACGAAGACTTTCACGGCATGACCGGCATCGACCTGAACCGCGCCGGCACTCCGCTGCTGGAGATCGTCTCCGAACCGGACATGCGCAGCGCCAAGGAAGCGGTGGCCTATGCCAAGACCATCCACTCGCTGGTGCGCTATCTGGGCATCTGCGACGGCAACATGGCCGAAGGCTCGCTGCGTTGTGACTGCAACGTCTCGGTACGACCCAAGGGCCAGACCGAGTTCGGCACCCGCTGCGAGATCAAGAACGTCAACTCGTTCCGCTTTATCGAAAAGGCCATCAACCATGAGGTGCAGCGCCAGATCGACCTGATCGAGGACGGCGGCGCCGTGGTCCAGGAAACCCGCCTATATGACCCGAACAAGGACGTCACTCGCTCCATGCGCAGCAAGGAAGAAGCCAACGACTACCGTTACTTCCCCGATCCGGACCTGCTGCCGGTAGTGATTGAGCCGGCGTTCATCGAGGCAGTGCGTGGCGAGTTGCCGGAACTTCCGGCGCAAAAGCGCGAGCGTTTCGAAAGCCAGTTCGGCCTGTCGGCTTACGACGCCAGCGTCCTGTCGGCCCAACGTGAATTGGCTGACTACTTCGAACAGGTCCAGCAGAGCTGCGGTGACGCCAAGCTGGCGGCCAACTGGGTCATGGGTGAGCTGTCCAGCCTGCTCAACAAAGCCGATCTGGAGATCGATCAGTCGCCGGTCAGCGCCACACAACTGGGCGGTCTGATTCAACGGATCCAGGACAACACTATCTCCGGCAAGATTGCCAAGATGGTGTTCGAAGCACTGGCCAATGGCGAGGGCGACTCGGCCGATGCGATCATCGAAGCCAAGGGGCTCAAGCAGGTGACCGACAGCGGCGCCATCGAAGCCATGCTCGACGAGGTGCTGGCCGCCAACGCTGCTCAGGTCGAACAGTATCGCGCCAGCGACGAGGCCAAGCGCGGCAAGATGTTCGGCTTCTTCGTTGGCCAGGCGATGAAAGCCTCCAAGGGCAAGGCCAACCCGCAACAGGTCAACGAGTTGCTGAAGAAAAAGCTCGAAGGCTGAACCGTAGGCGTCCGGGCGTGGTCACAGATCACGCCTCGCGGCACTGGCTCATTTGAAGTAGGAGGCTGTCATGCGCCGGACTGCGCTACTTGGTATGCTGTTAACCCTGCTGGCCTGCACCAGCGCACCAGCCGTGGCCAGCCATGGCAACAGCATTGAGGCCGACTGGAGCGAAGTCGGCAAGGCCTCGTTCTACTCTTCCCGCCTGCACGGCCGCCGCACCGCCAGCGGCGAACCCTACGACCAGGGCAGCATGACCGCCGCCCACCCGAGCCTGCCGTTCGGCACCCTGGTGCGGGTCACAAACCTCAACAACGGCCGCAGCGTGGTGCTGCGGATCAATGACCGTGGACCTTTTGTCGGTGGCCGGGTGATCGATGTTTCTCGGGTTGCCGCCGAACAGCTCGGCATGGTCCGCGCCGGCAGCGTCCGGGTCCGGGTCGAACTGGAGAACGAAGACACGCTCTGACCCCCTCCGGTCTGCCCCTTAGTATCTGCCCGCTATACTGAACGCAACGTTCACTGGCCGCGCCCCCAGCGGAACGGCCCGGCATGCCAAGGATTTTGCAATGACCGACAAACCGCTCTGGAAGACCACCATTCTCGTTCCGGTATTCGCTCCGGCCGTCATCGTCGCCCTGCTGCTGGTGATTGGTACCATCAGCAACCCGGACCAAGCTGGCAAGGCGTTCTCTGCAACGCTGGCCTTCATCACCGAAACCTTCGGCTGGTTCTACATGCTGGCGGTGGCGATCTTTCTGGTATTCATCGTCGGTATAGCCTGCACATCCTGGGGCAATATCAAGCTCGGCCCCGACCATGCCGAGCCGCAATACAGTTTCCCGGCCTGGTTCGCCATGTTGTTCTCAGCCGGTTACGGTATTGCCCTGCTGTTTTTCGGAGTTGCCGAACCGGTACTGCACTACGCATCGCCGCCGGCCGGCGCGGCTGAAACCGTTGACGCGGCCAAGCAGGCGATGCAGATCGCCTTCTTCCACTGGGGCTTCCATATCTGGGCGATCTACGGTCTGGTGGGGCTGGTACTGGCCTATTTCTCGTTTCGCCACGGTCTGCCACTGTCGATCCGCTCAGCGCTCTATCCATTGATCGGCGAGCGTATCTATGGCCCGATCGGCCATGCAGTCGACGTGTTTGCCATTCTCGGCACCCTGTTTGGCATTGCCACCACCCTAGGGTTGTCGGTGGCCCAGATCAATGCCGGCCTGAACTATCTGTGGGACAGCATACCGGTGAGTGTCACAGTACAGATCATCGCCATCGCGGCCATCACCGCCCTGGCATTGATTTCGGTAGTGGCCGGCCTGGACAAGGGTGTCAAGCGGCTATCGATTCTCAACATGGTGCTGGCCGTATCCTTGATGTTGTTCGTGTTCGTGGTTGGCCCCAGCATCATGATCCTTGAGACCTTCCTGCAGAACACCGGCAGCTACCTGAACCACATCGTCGAGCGTACCTTCAACCTGCAGGCCTATACCCGTAGTGACTGGATCGGTAACTGGACCCTGTTCATCTTTGGCTGGACTATTGCCTGGGCACCATTCGTCGGCCTGTTCATCGCCAAGATCAGTCGCGGCCGGACAATTCGCCAGTTTGTTTTCGGCGTGATGCTGGTACCGACCATGTTTACATTTTTATGGTTCTCGATCTTCGGCGACACCGCTCTGCACCTGATCATGAACGAAGGCTACACCGCTCTGATCAGCGAGGTGCAGAACGATACTGCAATCGCCCTGTTCAAACTCTACGAGCGCCTGCCGCTAACGTCGATCGTGTCCTTCATCACCGTAGTGCTGATTATCACTTTCTTCGTCACCTCTTCGGACTCAGGCTCACTGGTGGTCGACTCGCTAGCCTCTGGCGGCGCACTGCAAACTCCGGCCTGGCAACGGGCTTTCTGGGCGATTCTAGAAGGCGTGCTGGCCTCGGTCCTGCTGCTGGCCGGTGGGCTCAGCGCATTGCAAACCATGACTATCGCCAGCGCCCTGCCATTCGCCATCATCATGCTGATCGCTGCGACTGGGATGTGGCGCGCGCTGACCATCGAAGGCCACCGTGACGCCAGCCTGCAGTACGCCATGCAGAGCGGTCGCCACAGCAGCGGCCGCGATCCTGGCCACTGGAAGAAACGACTGGCCGGTATGCTGCACTTTGCCAGCCGCGAGCAGATTGAAAGCTTCATCTCGGGCACTGCGATGAAAGCCATGCAGCAGGTCAGCCGAGGTCTGCAGGAGCAGGGCTGGCCAGCCAGCGTAAGCTTCGATCAGGAACATTGCCGGGTCTATCTGGAAGTCAGTCGCGACGACGAGCTGGATTTTATCTACGATATCCGTCTGCGTGACTACGCCCGGCCCAGCTTCGCCTTCCCGGAACAGGATCGCAGTCCCGCAGGCGACGCCCACTACTACCGCGCCGAAGTGTTTCTGCGTCGGGGCGGACAGTCCTACGATGTGCATGGTTACGATGAGCAGGAACTGATTGGCGATCTGCTCGATCAGTTCGAAAAATACCTGCATTTTCGCCACATTTCCCCCGGCACCCTGCCGTGGAACATGGCCGAACATGATGAGATGCTGCAACCTGCCGAGTTGCAGCCGGATCACAAAGACCCGGGTAGTTGAAGGCCGGCCGCCGCCTCGATCAGCAGGCGGCGGCCATCAAGGTGTTGCGGGCCGTGCTCAGCGTTGCAGTATCTCGACGATGGTGGGGTCCTGAAACACCCGGGTCAGCGCGTCACTCATGACCTCTGTCACCAATCGGGTATTAGTCGCCTGATTGGGTGCATAACCGAACCGGTGCTGGGCCGAAGCGCTGTAACGTCCCTGGTACTGCTGATTACTCGAGCGAGCCTCGGCGGCAAAAGTCGCGCTGATATCAGCCTGGGTCACATAGGCGCTACTCTTGGGCGACTGATAACGCAAGTCAGCCAAGCTGACCGTCAGGCGGTTGGCGTTCGGCGTACCTTCGGGCACCACATTAAAGCCGAGTTGACGCACAGCCTGTTCAACCTGATGACGCACCTGCCCCAGGCTCTGCTCATTGATGGTGATGTTGCTGGAGTCGGGGTAGATCCCACCCCGGGTACCAAGCACCTTTGAAGGACGGGTATCCTGCACCACCACCACGACCGGCTGCTGCCGGGCGACTGGGTTGAGCGGCACCTGCACTTGCGGCTGCACATTCAGTTGTTGCGGGCTATGGGCACAGCCCACCAGCACCAGGGCCATCGCGGCCACTACCAGCATCCCCAAACGACCAAACATGAATCAACACTCCTGCATCAAGTTGAGGTAACACCATAAAACCTGCTTTGTGCCTGCGGTTTGACTCATCCGAGGCCAACACGGTTCCACCGCTCTCACCGTCATCAACTTGCAATGCCCCGCATCGATACTGGCGGCATTACCTGATCAGGGGAGATGGGCTGATGATCGGTTTACTGTTGCGGCGCGCACCGATGCGCCACTTTGCCCGGCTCGACAACCAGGGCCGCTGCCAGTCGCTGTGGCAACTGGCCGAGCCACCCGACAGCGGGCACTGGGTCGAAATCACTCACAGCGATCCTCGCTGGCTTGGCCAGACCATACCGCCCGACGCCCTGGCGCCGATGCCTGGCGCCCGGCGCCAGCGGCAATCCTGGCAGGCCCAGCCAGTCTGAACCTCAGCGAGCGCCTGCCGCCTCCAGTACTGTCACATAGTCACCGCCCAGGGCGTGCTCACGGACATGCTGAAGGAAAGTCCGGCCTTGGCCGTCGGTGGCATTGAGATCATGTCCCGCCGCCTTGAACATCACCAGAAAACGCTCAAAATCATCCACCCGCAGGCCGCGGTAGGCCCGGGTCAGGATATGCAGTTCTACCGACTCGTCTGCCGCATAGGGCCGAGCCTGCAGAAACGCGGCAACCTGCTCGTCGCTCATCTCCTCGCCAATGACCTTCTTCTTGTCCTTACGCACGCCACACCTCATTCGCAGATTCGCCAAAACGCCATTGTACCCAGCCGCCCTAACAGCCGCTAGCGACTGACCGGTCCGCCATGCACATCGGCCCAGACCGTGCCGTTGCCATGGAAGCGGGCTTGTACATAGCTCGGGCCGGCCTGATCCAGAACCCGCAACAGGGTATCCATATAGCTGAGCGGATAACTCAGATGCAGGGTCTGACTGCGACTATCGAGCCGGGTCGGGCGGGTTCGGGTGCCTGCATCAACAAAGCTGATTTCGGCCCGCCGGACCGGGCTGCCCGAAATCAGTGAGCGCCCCTCCAGCAACAGCCAGACTCCATGCCCGGCGCCCACCTGGGTTGCTCCCGGGCGCTGTTCCGTACCCACAGTCAGGCGATAGTGTTCAACCTGGAACAGCATCTGCTCGGGCTTGTCCCGGCGCACGCCGTAAACATCCTCAGGCATGAACTCGTCATGCGGCAAACTGACCGGATTGGCCAATACCGCACTGCCGAGTACACTCAGGAGCATTCCAACAAAGTAATGGCGAATGGTACGCACGGGCTTTTCCTCGTTGCCGGGCCGTGAATCACTCCGCTGTATTAGCAGTAAGTCGAGTTGTCATTCAAGCCCCATCGCCGCACAGTCCCTTTGATTCCCTCTGGAACAGGATGCCCCATGGCGACTCCCCGGCGTTTTGCCTTGCCGTTGTTCAGTGCCCTGCGTGACAGTTATCAGGGCTACGGGCTGGCTGCCCTGCGCGGTGACCTGCTGGCCGGAATCACGGTCGGGATCATCGCCATTCCACTGGCCATGGCGCTGGCCATCGCGGTCGGAGTGGCGCCTCAGCATGGTCTCTATACCGGAATCGTTGCCGGCCTGATCATCGCGGTGACCGGAGGCTCGCGTTTCAATATTTCCGGCCCTACCGCCGCCTTCGTGGTGATTCTGCTGCCCATCACCCAGCAATACGGCCTCGGCGGCCTGTTGCTGGTAACCATCATGGCCGGCCTGATTCTGATGACCCTGGGGCTGGCCCGACTTGGCAACCTGATCCAGTTCGTACCCTACCCGGTGGTGATGGGCTTTACCGCTGGTATCGGGATCGTCATTGCCATCTTGCAGGTCAAGGACCTGTTCGGCTTGCAGCAGGTTGGCCAGCACAGCCATACCCTGGAACAGTTGCAGGCGCTGGTTTCGGCCCTGCCAAGCCTGCAACTTGGGGATACCCTGGTCGGTCTCAGCACTCTGGCGGTTCTGATTCTCTGGCCACGCCTGACCAAACGCATCCCCGGCCACCTGATCGCTCTGCTCGCCGGCTCGCTACTGGCCGCCAGCCTGCTGTACTGGGACATTCCAGTGGCAACCCTGGGCTCACGGTTCAGCTACGAAGTCGATGGCGTACTGCATGCCGGCATCCCGCCCTTCGCCCCCCAATGGGTACTGCCCTGGCAGTTGCCAGGCGCCGACGGTCAGCCCTTGCTGGTTAACTTCGCCCTGCTACGCGAATTGCTGCCCTCAGCCCTGGCAGTGGCCATGCTCGGGGCCATCGAATCGCTGCTCTGCGCGCTGGTCGCCGACGGCATGGCCAATACCCGTCACGATCCCAATGCCGAATTGATGGGCCAAGGTTTGGGCAATCTGGTCGCCCCCTTCTTCGGCGGCATCACCGCCACCGCGGCCATCGCCCGCACCGCCACCAGCGTCCGCAGCGGCGCACGCTCGCCCCTGGCGGCAGTGATCCACGCACTGGTCATGCTACTGGCAGTGGTGTTGCTGGCTGATCTGTTCGCCTACCTGCCAATGGCCTCGTTGGCCGCCATGCTGCTGATGGTCGCCTGGAACATGAGTGAGGCCCCCCATGTTCTTCATGTACTGCGCATTGGCCCACGCCAGGACGTGGTGGTACTACTGGTCTGCCTGCTGCTGACCGTACTGTTCGATATGGTGCTGGCTGTAGGGGTTGGCCTGCTGCTGGCCTCGGCGCTGTTCATTCGCCGCATGGCCGGGCTCAGTCGTGGCCAGGCACTGCCCTTGCAGCGCCACCAGGCGCTGGCGAACCTGCCGGACAGCGTGGCGCTGTATCGAATCGACGGGCCGCTGTTCTTTGCCGCCGCCGACAAGGCGCTGGATGCGATCAGCCGCTTCGATGACCGGGTTGTACATTTGGCTCTGGACATGCAGGCGGTACCAAGTATCGATATGAGCGCGCTGGTCCTGCTGGAGAAAGCCCTGCAGGACCTGCAGCGGCGTGGCATCAGAGTCTACCTGATCGGCGTACGGGCGGAACTACGCCTGAAACTCAAACGCGCCGGGCTGGGTGCCAGGACAGGAGAACGTTACTACCTGGCCACCCCGGAGCGGGCTGCGCAGAAAATTCAAGAGTATCTGGCTCAGGACTGAGCCAGGGACACACTGATTAAATCGACTCAGTGCGTCAGCCGATTGTCACAAGTTAATGGCCCTTGAGCGCGAAGATCCCTGCCGCGTTGCGCCAGTAGCCCTTGTAATCCAGGCCGAAACCGAAGATGTAGCGGTCCTCCACCTCCAACCCGGTAAAGTCGGCGCGCATGCCCGGATAGGCCTTGCGGTCGTGTTTTTTGTCCAACAACACAGCAGTCAGCACCTGCTCGGCACCGGCATCCTTGCAGTATTCGACGATCGCCGCCAGGGTATGCCCCTCATCGAGAATGTCGTCGATGATCAGCACCGTGCGACCCACCAGCGAGTGTTCGGCCTTGGCTTTCCAGAACAACTCACCGCCGGACAGCTTGTTGCGATAGCGGGTGGCATGCAGATAGCCCACTTCCATAGGGAAATCCAGCCGGGTCAGCAACTGTCCGGCAATGATCAGCCCGCCATTCATCACGCTATAGACAATCGGATTGCTGTCGCCCAGAGCCTGGTTGATTTCAGTGGCCATGCTTGCCATGGCCGCCTCGACCTGCTCCTGACTGAACAGGCAGTCGGCCTCGGCCATTACCTGCTTGACGTGTTCCAGATCGATCGACATAGCTAAACTCCGGGGAAGGTCTGAAAAAGGGGCGAAAAATACTGATCTTGTCGCAGAAACGCAAGTATAGCGGGACTTTCCCGACAGATAGACGGGTGACCGCAGTGGCTCATTGGTTTAACCTATGGCGATTTTGTCTGCGCCCTGCATGAGAGCCCGTCTGCATGAATATCAAAGAAATTCGCCATCCGCTGATACGCCACAAGCTCGGACTAATGCGCCGCGCCGACATCAGCACCAAGAACTTCCGTGAGCTGGCTCAGGAAGTAGCTGCCCTGCTGACCTACGAGGCCACCCAGGATATGCCGGTTGAGACCCACAGCATCGAAGGCTGGTGTGGTCAGGTCGAAGTGGAAAAGCTGTCCGGCAAAAAGGTTACCGTGGTGCCGATCCTGCGCGCCGGCCTGGGTATGCTCGATGGGGTACTGAGCCTGATTCCAAGCGCCAAGGTCAGCGTCATAGGTCTGGTTCGCAACGAGCAAACCCTAGAAGCCGATGCCTACCTGGAAAAGCTGGTCGGCGAGCTGAACCAACGCATGGCGCTGATCATCGACCCGATGCTGGCCACTGGCGGCTCCATGGTTGCGACTATCGACATGCTCAAGCGTGCCGGTGCCCGGGAAATCCGCGCACTGGTACTGGTGGCTGCGCCTGAGGGTATCGAGCGGGTCAACGCTGCCCATCCCGATGTACAGATCTACACTGCCTCAATCGATCAACGCCTGAATGAGCACGGCTACATCATTCCAGGCCTGGGCGATGCCGGGGACAAGATCTTCGGCACCAAACAGAAGGACACGCACTGATGCAGGACCTCGAAACCCACGGCTGGCGCACCGCCCTGGCCGGCTCGCAGATGCTGTTCGTGGCGTTTGGCGCGCTGGTGCTGATGCCACTGATCACCGGCATGGACCCCAGTGTCGCCCTGTTCACTGCCGGCCTTGGCACCCTGCTGTTCCAGTTCACCACCCAGCGTCAGGTGCCGGTGTTTCTGGCTTCCAGCTTCGCCTTTATCGCCCCGATCATGTACAGCAACCAGACCTGGGGGCTACCGGCCACCCTGGGCGGCCTGCTGGCGGCCGGGATGGTCTACATACTGCTGAGTCTGCTGGTTCACCTGCGCGGCCCCGGCTTCATTCAGCGTCTGTTGCCACCGGTGGTGGTTGGCCCGGTGATCATGGTGATCGGCCTGGGGCTGGCCTCGGTGGCAGTTAACATGGCCATGGGCAAGAGCGGCGACGGCGCGACGCAACTGGTGGATTACAACCTGGCAATTCTGATCGCCCTGGCCTCGCTGGTAACCACCATCGTGGTGGCGGTCTTCGCCAAGGGGCTGTTTCGGCTGGTACCGATTCTGGCCGGGGTCGTGGTTGGCTACGGCCTGTCCTGGGCCCTGGGCATCGTTGATTTCAGTCAGGTCAACGAGGCCAACTGGCTGGCCATGCCCGGCTTCGTCACTCCTGAGTTTCAACTGGCGGCAATTCTGTTCATGATCCCGGTGGCCATCGCTCCGGCCATCGAACATATCGGCGACGTGCTGGCGATCGGCTCGGTCACCGGCAAGGATTACATCCGCAAGCCAGGTCTGCAGCGCACCCTGCTGGGTGACGGGGTGGCTACCTCGGCTGCGGCCCTGCTCGGCGGGCCACCGAATACCACCTACTCGGAAGTGACCGGGGCCGTGATGCTGACCCGCAACTTCAACCCCAATGTGATGATCTGGGCTGCGGTGTTCGCCATCGGCCTGGCCTTCGTCAGCAAGTTCGGCGCGATACTGCTAAGCATGCCGGTACCGGTCATGGGCGGCATTCTCTGCCTGCTGTTCGGCTCGATCGCAGTGGTTGGCATCAACACCCTGATCCGCCACCAGGTGGACCTGAGCCAGGCCCGCAACCTGTGCATCGTCTCGGTCACCCTGGTGTTCGGGATCGGCGGCATGGTGATTGGCAACCAGAGCATCAGCCTGCAGGGCATCAGCCTGTGCGGGGTGGTGGCCATCGTGCTCAACCTTATCCTGCCCCAAACCAGCCCTGCGGCTGAGACCAAGCCCGGCGAAGAGGCAGCCTAACGGCGCCAGCACTTCGGCTCGGTCGGCGTTCGCCGGCCGAGCTGATCCAGCCCATAGTGGGCACATGCATCCTGCGCCATTATCCCGCCAGGGGTAGCGATGGCTCTCAGCTGAAAAGTCTCCGCCGTTCGCTCCAACTGAATATTGAATAGCGCCGGACCTGACGCCGGACTCTGACTCACCAATCCGACGACCTGACCGCTATCATAACGGCCATGGCGGGTGTAATGACGCTCCAGAAGCTGGGCGTTTTCCAGTAGCAGGGCACCCACTTCGGCACGCCGGGTCTGACGTACGTGCTCCTGATACGAGGGATAGGCCAGACTGGCCAGAATCGCCACGACCACCAGTACAATCAACAATTCCATCAGGGTGAAGCCTGTCGTCCGCGTCGGCACAAGAACCCCCTACATCAGTTGGCGCCAGAGCGCCTGGGTAAAGCGGCAGTTGTTGGTCAGCCGCTGCCGGGCCAACCCGCCACTGCCCGGCGTTATTACCTGCTGTTCGACACAGGCTGGCCGCCGATGCTCGCTAAGGCATGCACTGGCCCGCTCCGGGCACTGACAGGTTTCACGCCGGTTGTCGCAAAACAGCCCCTGACCACCACCCGAGACCGGTTGCCCGGTTTCATCCAGCGCCAGATCCGGCACATCGAGCAACAGGATCTCGCCAGGCAGGCCAACCCCCTGCTCCAGCCCGGCGATGGCACTACCGGTTTCATCACCGTTTTCATCACCCTGCCCATCAGTAGCGCTGCCGAGCAGCGCTGTGGGCAGCATTGCCCCCGAATAAAGATCCAGCACCATCAACCAGCCGCCCGCCTCGCTGAGACAGGCATCCTGCCCATCGCTGCGCAGGTACGCGGTAGTGAACAAAACCCGCCCAGCGCTCACTTGCGCCGCACGCGTGACCCGCTCGCCCGCCACCCCCAGCGGCAAATACCAGCCACGCTGAGTACTCCAGTCAACCCGCTCCTGACTGACCTGACGAGACTGCCCCTGGGCGGTATCGAACTCATCAGTGATGCGCTGGGCCAGCAGATCCGCAGGACCAATCGCCGGCTGCCCGCCCGGCCGATCCCAAATCGCATAAAACGCCTGCCCTTCGAGATCCATGCGATCAGCCGCTTCAAGGAACTTGCCGGTACCAAACAGCAGCAGATGACCACCTTGCGGATGCCTGACTGCTACCGGCGCCACGCTAATCGGCTGACCGGCGGCGGCCTGGAATAAAGGCTCGCCTGCGAACGCCACCCGCCAGCCCGCTGCGCCGCCGCTCAGTTCGAACTTCCACAACCGGCCCTGCAGGTCACCGGCGTAGGCCACCTGCACCTGCCCTTGGGCATCATGCACCAGCACCGGGGCCGACAGCCCATTAGCCCCCGCCTCTCCGACGTCCAGCTGGCGTAGCAGCCGACCATCATCCAGCGCCAACACATACAGGGCGGCCTGAGCCCGACGACTGCCGTAGCCATTGCCACTGATCACCACCCAGCGGCCATCCAGATAGGCAATCTGAGGCTGGCCATAGCTATACCCCAGATCGGCATAAGCGGGGTCACTGGCATGCACATCCCACAACCCGCCCAAGGCGCCGGCACCGCGTGCCTGATCGAACAGGCGCACTGCCGACAGGCCCTGACCACCCGCGCCCATGCCGGCGACAGCGACTGTGGACCACTGACCGGCAATCTGCGCATCGGCCAGGGTGATCGGCCCATCCATACCGGAGCGGTGTTCAGCACTATGGCCATAATCGACCCGCGCCCGCTGCTCCAGCCCGGTAATCGCAGCCGCTGGCAGGTAAGCCAGCTGTGGATTGCCGGTCTCGGCATCAAGAATATGAAGAAAACCGTCATTGGCGCCCAGCACCAGGAGCGAGGTCATACTGGTCTGCTTGAATTGCCAGTAGCCGGTGTAACCAGCAACCCCGTAATCGTGGGCAACCTGTGCCGGGGCGGCGTAGCGCAACTCAGCATTGATTACATCCCCCAGCAGCCGCTGCCGTGGACGCAGTGACGCTACTGTCTCGCCCCTGGCCCAGTCCAGTAGGGCCTGATCTTGCCCGGCTGGCAATCCGGCCCGCTGTGCGGCCTCGCTCAGTTGCTGGCGCTGAGCCGGCCCGAAACTATCGGCGGTAAAAGCATCCAGAGGCACCGCCGCGCCAGCGAGCGCACCCACGGCCTGACGCCAGGTCTGGTACAGCCGGGGCTGCTGTATCGGGGTCAAACGCTCATCGCTGCTCCATAGTCGCCGCCCCAGTTCGCCGCCCTGCTCCAGGGCATAGGCTTCGACCCGGCCACTCCAGTCTTGCCGATCGAAGCTGGTGCGAAACAGCCGACTGTCAGCCAGCAACTCACCCGTGCTGAGCGCAGCCTGGCTGGTCGCCGTCGTGCAACCCGTCAAGGGGCCACTCAACGGGTTGAAGGCCTGTGCCGGCCAAGGTATGGCCATCCCCACCAGCAGCCCTAGCCAGCCAGCCGCCAATCGGCGAATCAACCCTGTCTCAGATTCCTCCACCAAGGACATACATGCTCTCCAATACAATCCGTGTATTGCCACTGAGCCCAACCACCACGACCCGATACAGGTGGGCGGGCGCCTCGCCCGGCGCCTTAACTGGCACCAGACTTTCCCCCAGGCTGTAAACCTGATACCAGAGCTGCACGCCATTGACGGACTGATCATGCTCCAATTGCCGCCAGCCAATGCCGGCCAAACCCTGGGCATCCAGATCCAGCACTTGCGGGGCAAGTTCACAGGTTTCCGCCTGACAGGGGGCCGGCAGGGGCCGGTTATTCAGCACCTCCGAGCGCAGCAACTCCTCTACCCGGCGCAGGCCCGCCTCGGCAGCCTGAAACCCGTCATGACGTTGTCTGCTATTGGCGGCCATGCGTTCCTGCAAGGTCGACATCTGAATGCCGGCACTGCTGATCAGGCTCAACAACAGCAAAAACACCAGGCTGGCCACCAGTGCCGCGCCGCGCTGACGCGGTCCTGCGCCCATACCGGCATCCACTTCACAGCACCAGGTTGCGGATAGCTACCACCATCCGATAGTCCTGTGCCCGAACTCGACCCGCATCCGGTGCCTGCGGGTTATCGCTCAGGCGCAACGCCAGCCGCACGCTGCGAATCCGCGCCAGATCCGTGCTGGCCAGTGTGCTGACATACTGGCCGCTGACCGCCGAGTCCTCAGCACTAGCAGCCAAACCAAAGCTGAACTCAAGGCTGACCACGCCTCCCAGCAGGGTCTCGAAGTTGCCGCTGCCATTGAGCCGAGACTGCACCTGATAATTGCGTAACCGATACTCCTGCAGTCGTACCGGTATCACCATGTCACCGGGCTGAATATCGAGACTGGCATCCTCGACCAGGCGAAAATCGTTGCCGTCCCGACAGTTGCTCGCAATCAGCCAGCGGGCGTTGTAATCCTGCGGGCTGCGCACACTCGGGCTGGCAAACAGTTCGCCGGTGGGGTCAGCGGTGATCAGCGACAGCACCTCGCCATCGAAACGAATCGGAGTAGCGAACTGCGCCGGTACCCAGGCACGCTGCTCATCCGGCAAACGCGTCAAGTCCAGGCAACCATACATGCCGACCATGCGCAGCTCACGCGTCAGTCGATTGAGAATGAAACGCGCATCCTCCTGAACCCCAGCAGACAGACGCTGCACCTCGAACGATTGCTTGCTGGCGACAAACAGCTGGACCACACCAAGCACCAACACCACACCAAGCACCATGGCAACCAGCAATTCGACCAGCCCTACCCCAGACTGGCGACTGGACAGGCAAGCTCGCCTACTCACAAACCTATCTCACTGGAGACGACAAACCGGGTATCGGTCTGGCCGGCCACAATACGCGTTTCGGACCAGGCGATAGTCACAATGACCCGCGCGCCCTGACGCTCAACCGTAGCGGTACCACCAGGCAAAAGGCAGCTTACAGCTTCATGCAGGTCGGCCAGATCACGGGCCAGAATATCCTGCGCGAACGCAGGCACCCGTTGGCAGTCACCACTGATCTGGGTGACATACTGGTCAAGCTGCTGATAGTTGGCCCGCATCCGATCAAGGATGTCATAGGCAATGAAACTGGCCAGAGTGCTATGCGCAGCACTGGCATTGAAGCGCAAGGCATTCAGTTGCAGTGATGCGGCCCCGAGCACTCCGATGGCCAAGACCAGTACGGCGATCAACACTTCCAGCAGACTGGAGCCGCGCTGGCAGGATAGACATGACATGATGACCCAGCCTCCCCGTCTGATGACCTGGCCAGATGCCAGATCAAGGCTCGGGGAGACTAGAAGCAAGCCAGGGGGCTGACTATCCCCCAAACAGGCGAGACACTATTGATACATGTCTCAAAACAGAGATTTTTTAGCTCACCACCCGCAATGACTGCCCGGCGAAAAAACCCGCCAGATTCTCAGCCATCTGTCCGACAATGCGCTGACGCGCCTCACGACTACCCCAGGCACTATGCGGCGTGATCACCAGGTTGGGTAATTGGGCATCGAGCAGTGGATTGCCATTGACCGGTGGTTCCTGAACCAGCACATCAGTAGCGGCCCCAGCCAGATGACCACTGCGCAGGGCAGCCAGCAACGCCGCCTCATCGACAATTCCACCGCGGGCGGTATTCACCAGCAGACTGCCGGGCTTCATCCGCGCCAGAGCGGCGGCGTCGATCAGGCCACGGGTCTGCTCAGTCAAGGGGCAATGCAGACTGAGTACATCAACCTGTTCCAGCAGCTCGGCCAGCGCCAGCCGCCCCGAACTCTCCCGCCCCGGCAAGGCTCCCACCAGCACACGCATACCGAAGGCTTCGGCCAGCCGGCCCACCGCCTGGCCCAACTCGCCGTAACCGAGAATACCTAGAGTACGACCGTGCAGCTCGCCAATCGGAAAGTCGAGCAGACAAAACTGGCTGCTGCGCTGCCAGGCCCCCTCGCGTACCGCCTGACGATAGGACTCGAAGCGGGTGATCAAGACCAGCATCAGCATCAGGGTGTGCTGAGCCACCGAGGGCGTACCGTAACCCCGGCAGTTGCATACCGTGATACCGCGGCGCCGGGCGGCGTCCAGATCGACATTGTTAGTGCCGGTTGCGGCCACCAGGATCAGCCTCAGATTGGGGCAGGCCTGCATCACCGCGTCATCGATCACCACCTTGTTGGTGATGACCACCGGGTGCCCGGCAATGTGCTCAAGCACCTGTTCCGGAGCTGTTGCGGGGTACAGTTGCAAGTGCCCGGCCTGACGCCGTAGCGGGTCCAGGTCGAGGTCGCCGAGATCGAGAGACGCATGATCGAGAAATACAATCGAATCGAGTTCAGACATGAATCTGTATCTACCTTGCGGGGGACAAGCTCTCTAGAATGAGGACTTTGCCGGGAGACGTCCATGTATTTGAATGAGTTTTTGCTGGTGGCGCTGGTCCATCTGCTGGCGGTAATGAGCCCTGGGCCGGACTTTGCCGTGGTAATTCGCAACAGCGTTGGTGCCGGCCGCCAGGCCGGCTTGCTGACCGCCGCGGGGGTCGGCAGTGGCATCCTGCTGCATGTCGGTTATTCGCTGCTGGGTATTGGCCTGATCGTGTCGCAGTCGGTCTGGCTGTTCAACCTGCTCAAATGGCTGGCCGCCGCCTACCTGCTGTATATCGGCATCCGTGCCCTGCGGGCCAAACCCCAACTGCTGCCCGACGGCCATACTCCTCCGCTGGCCATGGCGCCCGGCAAGGCCTTCATCAACGGTTTCATCACCAATGGTCTGAACCCCAAGGCCACCCTGTTTTTCCTGTCCCTGTTCACCGTGGTGATCAATCCGCAGACCCCACTGGCGATCCAGGCCGGCTACGGGCTGTATCTGGCACTGGCGACCGCCGCCTGGTTCTGCCTGGTGGCCCTGCTGTTCAGCCATCACAGTGTCCGCCGGGGTTTTGCCCGACTGGGCCACTGGTTCGACCGGTTGATGGGCGCCATCCTGGTCGGTCTGGGCCTGCATCTGGCCTTGTCCGAATGGCTTCGGCGTTAGTGTCCCGTAACTAGCAACACTCAGGCCGCTCGCGGCGTGGTCCGACACCACTGGGCCAGGGTTGCAACCCACTGCGGGTGGTCGTTCAGACAGGGGACCAGCACCAGCTCCTGGCCGCCCGCTTCAATAAACTGTTCGCGGGCCCGGTCGCCAATCTCCTCCAGCGTCTCGATGCAGTCGGCCACGAACGCCGGACACAGCACCAGCAGGCGCTTGACCCCCTGTGCCGCCAACTCGTCGATCCGGGTTTCGGTATAGGGCTCGATCCACTTGTCCCGTCCCAGCCGCGACTGGAAAGCCTGCGACCACTGCTCCGGCGCCAGCCCCAGGCGCTGGGCAAACTGCTTGCTCACCGCTGTGCACTGGGCCCGGTAGCAGGTTGCATGGGCCGGTGACGGACGCTCGCAACAGTCGGGAGAGGCCAGGCAATGTGAGCCGGTCGGGTCGGCCTTCTTCAAATGCCGCTCCGGCAAGCCATGGTAACTCAGCAGCACATGGTCGAATGGCTGCTCGAAGTAGGGTTTGGCACTGGCCACCAGCGCCTCCAGATAGTCGGACCGGTCATAAAAGGCCGGCACCACCGTCAGAGTCAACGGCAATTGATGCTTGGCAATGACCCGCTGCGCCTCTCGAACTGAAGTGGTAATGGTGCTGTCGGCATGCTGAGGGTATTGCGGCATGAACAATACCTCGCGCACCCCAGGCTGCTGCGCCAGTTTCAGCAGGCCCTGCTCAATCGAAGGCTGGCCGTAACGCATGGCCAGTTCGACCGGCATATCCAGTTGCGCCTGCAGCGCCTGCTGCACCCGGCGACTGATCACCACCAGGGGCGAGCCTTCATCCCACCAGATCGAAGCATAGGCCTCGGCCGAGGCCTTGGGTCGGCGCAGCAGAATCATGCTGACCAGCAGGCGGCGCAACGGCCAGGGCAGGTCAACTACCAGAGGGTCCATCAGAAATTGATTGAGATAGCGCCGCACATCGGCCACCTCGGTACTGGCAGGCGAGCCGAGATTGACCAGCAAGACCCCACGATCAGACATGTAACCTCTTCCCCAACATCAAGATGAATGCAAAATATCCGTCAGCGCCTCGTCGAGGTGCTGATAACGAAAGTCAAAACCCTGCTCCTGTGCCCGCTTGGGCAAAGCATTCTGCCCAGTCAGCAGCAACCGTGACATTTCCCCCAACCCCAGCTTCAATACCGGAGCCGGCAGCGGCATGAAGGCCGGGCGCTTCAGGGCCCGGCCCAGGCTGCGGGCAAACTCACGATTGGTCACCGGGTGCGGCGCACTGCCATTGAAAACCCCACGGCACTCGGGATTGCTCAGCAGCCATACGATCAGTTCGATCAGATCAGCCCGGTGAACCCAGGGAATATACTGCCTGCCGGAACCCAGCGCGCCACCCAGCCCCAGCTTGAACGGCAGCAACAGACGCTTGAGAAAACCACCGTCGGCCGCTAGCACCAGGCCGGTGCGCAGCAGGCAAACCCGCACGCCATAGGCCGAGGCCCGCCGCGCCGCCGACTCCCAGGCATCACAAAGCATATGGGTGTATTCAGGATGAGCAGGGCTGTCTTCCGTCAACGGCTGGTCACCACCATCGCCATACCAGCCGACTGCCGAGCCACTGATTAACACCTCGGGCTTTTGCGCCCGCGCGCCCATCCAGGCCACCAACTGTTCAGTCAGGGTCACTCGGCTGGACCAGAGTTCGGCCTTGCGCTTGGCGGTCCAGGGCCGGTCAGCGATCGGCGCCCCGGCCAGATTGACGACCGCATCGAGATGTTCGCCATCCAGTTGCGCCAGGCTCGATACCCCACGAACCTGAGTCCCACACAGCGTGCCCACCTGATCCGCCCGACGACTCCAGACACTCACTTGGTGACCATCCGCCAACAGTCGCTGACAGAGCGCTCGTCCGATCAAGCCGGTGCCACCGGTAATCATTATGTGCATAGCCCACCCCCATCCTCGGCGTGACAGTTGGTTCATCAAGCTTAACAGCTACGACTGCATTCGGCTTGCAGGCTGGTTCCAGATCGGGGATGCTATACAGACCGCGTGCGATGTACAAGTTCTGTCCAACAGATAGGCACCATAGCGAACCTCTATCAGTCATCCGCCCCGATCACTTCCTCGCCTGCACGGATACCATGGCCATGACCCACAACCACAATATTGCCATCATTGGCGCCGGCCTGGCTGGCATCAGCGCCGCACAGGCCCTGACCCAGTCCGGTCACCGCGTCACCCTGTATGACAAGAGCCGCGGCAGCGGTGGGCGCATGTGCAGCAAACGCACGACTGAAGGCGATTTCGACATAGGCGCACAGTACTTCACCGCGCGCGACAGCCAATTCCGTCAGGAGGTCAAACGTTGGCTGGATCAGGGCTGGGTCACCGAATGGAACCCGCGTCTATACCGCTACGACGACAACGGCCTGACACCGTCGGAGGACGATCAGCAGCGTTTCGTCGGCACGCCACGCATGACCGCCTGGTCCCGCCACCTGCTCGAAGGCCTGGAACTGGTTGGTGAAACACGCATCGTCCGGCTGCACCCCGAGGCCGACCGCCAGTGGCTGCTGGTCGACGAGCATGACCGCCATTACGGCCCCTACGACCGGGTCGTGATCGCCACCCCGGCCCCGCAGGCCGTGCCGTTATTGGAAGCCGCGCCACAACTGGCGCAGACTGCCGCACAGGTTCAGATGGAAGCTGGCTGGGCCGTGGCCATGGCCTTTGAACAGCCGCTCACAACCAACGTCGATGCCTGTTTTGTACGCACCGGCCCACTCGACTGGGTCGCCCGCAACAGCAGCAAACCCGGCCGGGCCGGGCTCGACACCTGGGTAGTGCAGTCCACCGCGAGCTGGGCCGAAGGTCACCTGGACCTCAAGCCCGAAGCAGTCACCCAGCAACTTGGCCAGGCTCTGGCTGAGGTTCTGGGCCTGCACCTGCCGCCCCCGGTGCAAAGCCACGCCCATCGCTGGCTGTATGCCCGCCCCAATGGCGAATACAACTGGGGAGCACTGGCAGCCCCGGAACTGGGCGTCTATGTCTGTGGCGACTGGTGCCTGGGCGGACGGCTGGAAAATGCCTGGCTGAGCGGACTACAGGCGGCTCGCACCCTGACCTGAGGCAGCATAGAAAAACTTGTACAAGATGACAGAGTGATGCACACTAAAACTTATACAAACTAAGCAATACGTATAAGTTTGAGGTTCCCATGCGCACTGTCAGTCGCACCATCCCCATAGGCATCAGCGCCTGCCTGGTTGGGCAACCGGTTCGCTTCAACGGTGGCCACAAGCATTCGTCGCTGTGTACCGCTCAACTGGGGCCAGCCTTCACGCTGGTCCCGTTCTGCCCAGAGGTTGCGGTCGGGCTCGATACTCCGCGCCAACCCATCCGCCTGGTCGGCGAGCCTCAGGCGCCGAGAGTACTTGGCAGCCAGGATCCTACGCTTGACCTGACCGAACCCCTACAGCGCTATGGTGCCCAGGTAGCCGCCAACCATCCGGAACTGTGTGGTTTCATCCTGATGCAGAAATCTCCCAGTTGCGGCCTGCAACGGGTCAAGCTCTATCAGGCCGATGGCCAGTTGCAGCCCAAAACCAGCAGCGGCGCCTTTGCCAGCGCGCTACGCCAGGCCAACCCCTGGCTGCCGATCGAAGAAGAAGGGCGACTGCACGATCCGGTACTGCGTGAAAATTTCATCACCCGGGTTGAAGTCTATGCCCAATGGCGCCAGCAACTCGAGCCGCAGCTCAGCGCCGCCGCTCTGCTGGCCTTTCATGCCCGGCACAAATATCTGCTGCTGGCCCATCACCCCGAAAGCTACCGCCGCCTTGGTCAACGTCTGGCCAACCTGCGCCGGGCCGACCTGGGCGCGACAGCACAGGCCTATTTTCAGGAGTTGATGGAAGCACTCAGCCGCCCGGCCAGTCGCCAGCGCCACAGCAACGCCCTGGAGCATATCGCCGGGCATTTCAAGCGCGCCCTGAATCCGGCCGAGAAACATGAACTGGCGGAGCTGATCGGCCATTACCGACAGGGCCTGGTTCCGCTGGTGGTGCCAATCACCCTGCTCAAACACCACCTGCTCAAGCACCCGGACAGCTACCTGCAACAACAAAGCTATCTGCAGCCACACCCACCCGAACTCAGCCTGCGCAACGCGATTTAAGCCGGAGACGATGATGAACGCCATTCAGCTGTGCTGGCTGCGCAACGACCTGCGCTGCACCGATAACCAGGCACTCTGGCACGCCAGCCAGCAAGGCCCGGTGGTGGCGGTCTGGCTGATCAGCGGCGACACCTGGAAAGCCCATGACGACGCACCGGTCAAGATCGACTTCTGGTTGCGCAACCTCAGGGAGCTGGGCCTGAGTCTGGCCACCCTGAATATCCCGCTGCGCATCATTGATGTCGGCACCTGGAGCCATTGCGCCGAAGCGCTGCTTGAGCTGGCCAGCCAGCTCAATGCCCAAGGCCTGTTCTTCAATGACGAATACGGAATCCACGAACAGGCCCGCGATGCCGAAGTCGAACGCAAGTTTCAGCACGCAGGGCTAGATTGCCGGCGCTTCACCGACCAGTTGCTGTTTGCTCCGACCAGCCTGAAGACCCAGGCCGGCACCCCGTTCAAGGTCTTCAGTCAGTTTCGCCGCCAGGCCTATGCCCAACTGCACAGCCACCTTCCAGCCTGCCTGCCGGCGCCGCAGCGCCAGAGTGCGCTGCCGCTGACCAGCGACACGCCACCAGCCCAACTGGATGACTTCCCTGCGGCCAGCCCCTTGCAGCAACAGCTCTGGCCAGCCGGCGAGGCAGCGGCCCAGCAGCGGCTTGAGCAGTTCTGTCATGACGCGTTGATGGACTATCACGCAACCCGCGACCGGCCTGACCTGCAAGGCACCAGCCAGCTGTCACCCTATCTGGTCAGCGGCATATTATCCGTGCGCCAATGCCTGCACGCAGCCTTGCGGGTCAATCAGGGCGAATTCGCCAGCGGCTCGCCCGGTGCCGTGGCCTGGATCAACGAACTGCTGTGGCGCGAGTTCTATAAATACATCCTGGTTAACTTCCCTCGGGTATCGCGCCACCGGGCCTTTCGCCCGGCCACCGAAGCCATCCCCTGGCGCAATGATCCGGCCGCCCTGGAGGCCTGGCAACAAGGCCGCACCGGCTTCCCGATAATCGATGCAGCCATGCGTCAACTGGCGACCACCGGCTGGATGCACAACCGGCTACGGATGCTCTGCGCCATGTTTCTGAGCAAGAACCTGCTGCTTGACTGGCGCAGCGGTGAGCGCTGGTTCATGCGTCAGTTGATCGACGGTGATCTGGCAGCCAACAACGGCGGCTGGCAGTGGAGCGCCTCCACCGGTACTGATGCCGCGCCCTACTTCCGGCTATTCAACCCGATCAGCCAGGCCCGCAAGTTCGATCCCCAGGGAGATTTCATCCGCCAGTGGGTCAGCGAGCTGGCCAACACCCCAACCGTCAGCATCCATGCGCCGCAGCCCGACAGCCTGTTGAAAGACAACGACTACCCGGCGCCGATCATTGATCTGGCCAGCAGCCGTGAACGCGCGCTGACCGCCTTCCGGGAGCTCGCTACCCCATGAACACGCACTCGGCCTTCGCCCAGCAGTTTGCCGATACCTTCGCGCGCCTGGATCGCGACAACCTGCATTTGCTTGAACAGATCTACAGCGAGGATCTGCACTTCAGCGACCCCCTGCACGAGTTGCACGGGCTCAGCGCCATGCGCCACTACTGCGAAGCGCTGTATGCCAATGTCAGCCTGATCAGCTTCGAGTTTCAGCAATGCCATGAACTGACCCAGGATCAGGCCGTGCTGCGCTGGATCATGACCTACCAGCACCCGCGCCTGGCCGGTGGCCGACCGATCCAGGTACCCGGTTGCAGCTTTATCGAATACCACGACCTGCGGGTCCACCGACATGCCGACTATTACGACGCCGGGGCCCTGCTGTACGAGCACGTGCCGCTGCTTGGGCGGGTTATCCGTTATTTGAAAGCGAGACTGATATGACTCAGCAACGGGAGAAAGTCTGATGCGTATCGCCATCGTGGGCAGTGGTATTGCCGGGCTGGCTTGCGCTCATCTGCTGGCACGCCGGCATCAGGTCCAGGTTTTTGAGGCCGCTGAACGACTGGGCGGACACACGCATACCGTCACGATTGAACTGGACGGGCAACGCTACGCAGTCGATACCGGCTTCATTGTGTTCAATGACTGGACCTACCCAAACTTTATCCGCTTGCTGGAGCAGCTCGGCGTTGCCTCACAACCAACCGAGATGAGCTTCTCGGTACAGGACCCACTCAGCAGTCTGGAATACAACGGGCACAATCTCAATACGCTGTTCGCTCAGCGGCGCAACCTGCTATCACCCGGTTTTATCGGCATGCTGCGCGACATTCTGCGCTTCAATCGCCAGGCTCCATACGATCTCGAACAAGGGCTGCTAAGTACGACCACGACCCTCGGTGACTACCTGCGGGCAGGCAATTACGGCCAGCGTTTCATCGATCATTACATCGTGCCGATGGGCGCGGCCATCTGGTCGATGCCACTGGCCAGCATGCTGGAGTTTCCGCTGTACCTGTTCGTTCGGTTCTTTCGCAACCACGGCCTGCTGTCGGTCAACCAACGCCCGCAGTGGCGGGTGATCAAAGGTGGCTCAAGCGCCTACCTACCGGCCCTGACCAAGCCCTTTCACGACACTATTCAACTCAACTGCCCGGTGCGAACAATCCGCCGGGACGCCAAGGGTGTAACCCTGATCAGCGTGCGTGGCGAGGAGCGCTTCGACAAGGTGGTGCTGGCCTGCCACAGCGATCAGGCCCTGGCCCTGCTGGAGCAACCCAGTCAGGCTGAACAGAGCATTCTCGGCGCCATCCCCTACGCCGACAACGACGTGGTGCTGCATACCGACACCCGGCTGCTGCCGCGCAATCGGCGCGCCTGGGCCAGCTGGAACTATCGCTTGAGCGGCAACCCCGCGCAGCCGGCAGCAGTAACCTACGATATGAACCGACTGCAAGGCATCCAGGCCAGTCACACCTTCTGCGTCAGTCTGAACCAGACCGTGGATATCGCCGAGGACAAGATCCTCGGCCGCTTCCGCTATGCCCACCCACAGTTCAGCCTGGCCAGTCAGGCCGCCCAAGCCCGCTGGCAGGAACTACTCGGCGTCAACCATACCTATTTCTGCGGCGCCTACTGGGCCAACGGGTTCCATGAGGACGCGGTGGTCAGCGCACTGCGGGTCGCCGCTGATTTCGGGGAGCAGCTCTGATGCCCCTGGCCAGCGCTCTATACCGTGGCCGGGTGTGGCACAAGCGCCGCAGCCCCCGGGTTCACGCCTTCAGCTACCGGCTCAGCCTGCTGTGGCTTGATCTGGATGAGCAGGCCCAGGTGTTCGGCCTCAGCACCCTGTGGTCCGGCCACTGGTATTCACCCATGCGCTTTCGCGAATCAGACTACCTAAGCCGTCACCGCCATGCCCATGAGTCGCTGGCCTGCTGCGCCCGCCGGTTGGCCCGCGAGCACCTGGATCTGCCGCTCGATGGCCCGGTCAGACTGCTGACTCAGGTGCGCAGCTTTGGCTTATTGTTCAATCCGGTGTCGTTCTTTTACTGCTACCACGCCAACGGTCAGCTCGGTGCGATCATTGCAGAGGTCAGCAACACCCCCTGGAATGAACGCTTCTGCTACCTGCTACCCGCCCAGCCGGACTCAGCGGCTCAGAGCTTCAGCCTGGACAAGGCCTTCCATGTCTCACCGTTCATGCCGTTAAGCCAGACCTACCGGATGCGTTTCAGCACGCCAGACCGGCAGGCACGGGTGCTCATTCAGAGTCAGCAAAACGGCCAACCAGTGTTCGACGCTGCATTGCAACTGCAACGCCTGCCATTGAGCCCCGCCGTACTACGTCGTGAAGCCCTGAGCTTCCCGTTCATGGTCATCAAAACCGTCACTGGTATCTACTGGCAAGCCTTGCGCCTGTGGCTCAAACGCACTCCTGTTTTCTCTCACCATCCTGCCGCCAACAACGCCCTGGCCGCTCGCCAGCCGCCCAACGACATCTCTTGAGGGAGCACACGCCCATGAGCCAAGTCAATTCCAGCAGCACTAGCCGGCCCGGCAGCGACCGGCCGCAACTTCAGCAACGAACGACTGAGCAGTCCCGTTGGCTGATCAGCCTGTGCCGCCGACTGGTCCTGCGCCAGCTCGCCACCCTGCGCTATGGCTGCATCAATATCCATGAAGCCGGCCAGGTCAGCCGTTTTGGTCAACCAGCGGACGATGGCCTGCAGGCCGAGATTCATGTGCACGACCCGGCGGCCTACTCGATGATTACCTGCAATGGCAGCGTTGGCGCCGGCGAATCCTACATCCACGGATTCTGGAGTAGCCCGGACCTGACTGCGGTTACCCGCATCTTTGTCCGCAACCTGGAGGTGCTCGATGGCCTTGAGCGTGGTCTGGCGCGCCTGGGACTGCCAGCGCTGAAATGGCTGCACTGGCTCAACCGCAATACTCTGGCCGGTTCCAGGCGCAACATTCGCGCCCATTACGATCTGGGCAACGAGTTGTTCGAGAACTTCCTGGACCCGACCATGATGTACTCGGCGGCGGTTTTCCCCAGCGGCTGCGATAACCTTGAACAGGCCCAGCGCCATAAGCTCAAGCGTGTCTGCCGCAAGCTCGAACTGTCTCCCCAGGACCATCTGCTGGAGATCGGCAGCGGCTGGGGCAGCATGGCGATTTACGCAGCCCAGCATTATGGCTGCCGGGTAACCACCACGACCCTGTCCCAGGAACAATATCGTTACGCCCAGGCCCGGATTCGCGAGCTCGGGCTGGAGCAGCGGATAACCCTGCTGTTGCAGGACTACCGCGAGTTGACCGGGCAGTATGACAAACTGGTCTCGATCGAGATGATCGAAGCCGTCGGTCATGACTACTTTCATACTTACTTCAAGACCTGCTCGAACCTGCTCAAGCCGCACGGGCTGATGCTGCTGCAGGCGATCACCATCCGCGATCAGCGCTATCAACAGGCCCGTCGCAGCGTCGACTTCATCCAGCGCTACATATTCCCCGGCGGCTCGCTGCCGTCGGTCAGCCTGATCGCCGAACTAACCCGCGAGCACTCCGATCTGGCCATGCTGCATCTGGAAGATATCGGCGGGCACTACGCCAGAACCCTGCGTCATTGGCAGCACAATCTGAAAACCGCCCACGGCCATCTGCAACAACTGGGGTATGATGATGCTTTCTTCAGGCTCTGGGAGTTCTATCTGTGCTATTGCGAGGGTGGCTTCATCGAACGGTCGATTGGCGCAGCACAAATACTGCTAAGCAAACCTCAGGCACGTCCGACACTGGCGTTCACAACCCAGGGGTTCTGACATGGCGGTAAAAACCGGCGCGAACGCCGTTCTGTTCGTGCTCGGCGCCCTGACCTGCCTGCTCGCCAGCGCCAATCCCTGGTGGCTGCTGGCCCCCGTCGCCATCCTGCTGGTCCACTTCAGTTGGATCAGTTCCTGGGCACGCGAAGGCAAGCTGGTTGTCAGTGTACTGCTGGCAGGCTCGGCACTGGACTCCTTTCTGTTACAGCTGGGAGTGTTCGAATTTCCCGGTGACGCCACCCTGATCCCGGCCTGGCTGGCGCTGCTCTGGGCCCTGCTCGGCACCACTCTGAATCACTGTCTGGCCTGGACCGCCAAACGCTGGTGGCTGGCCAGTTTGGTCGGGCTGGTGATCGGCCCCTGCGCCTACCTGCTCGCTCAGGCCTGGGCCGATCTCAGCCTGGTCCACGGGCCACAGACCAGCCTGCTGATCCTGATCCCGATCTGGGCCGCGGTACTGCCCCTGCTGCAGGGGTTTGCCAACCTATATCAGGAGCAGTACCGGCTTCGCCAACTGGGCCGCCGGCCACCCAAAAACTGAGTGGCAGGCAGTTCCATGCTGGGGGCTCAGAAACTGTAGCGGTAATGCAGGGCCGTGGTCTCGATCCCGTTATTGGGATTTTTCAGCCCGGCATTGGAGTAGTGGTAGACCCGAAGACCGACTTCGGAGCCGGAAGCGAAGCGAACGCCTGCCCCGAGCCGGTCTTCAAACTGAAACTTGGAACCCAGGTCACGATCATGGTCCAGATCGGTTTTGGTGAAATACGACACCCCAATGCCGGCTTCGATGTAAGGGGTCCAACTGGCCTGAACCGGAAAGCTCAATACAAATACCGGCGCCAGGGCAAAGGTGGTCGCATCCAGCCCACTCCAGCGAATCACCCCCGTATCCCAGTAACCGCCCAAGTGCACACCGCCAGATTGGCTCTGCCACAGGGTCCGACCAAAATCGAACTGAGCCCCCAGACGGTAAGTGGTGGTCGACTCGGAGCTGTGCCCAATCTCCAGGGTCAGACCATCGATAGCCGAAGCTACCGGACTCAAAGCCAGCACAGACAACGCGGTTGCCATCACCAGTACGGATTTCTTCATGGACATTTCCTTATTGATTGATGCGTATTTCTCAAATACTGCGCTTGAATGCAAAGTGCGCTTTTTTTAAACCGGCAATCGCTCGACCTTACCCCCTTCCCCCCAGAGTAGCGGCAGAATCGTCGCCATGCTCTGAGGATCGGCGCTGGTCCAAAAACGCGTAGCCACTCCCGCCTCACCACTAAGCAATCCGGTTTCCCCCAGGCGCACCTGCAACTGCCGGGCAACGGCTGCACCGGTATCGATCAGCCGGACTGAAGCAGGCAACAATCGCTGCAGGGCCGGGCGAACAAAGGGATAGTGGGTGCAACCTAAAATCAGGGTGTCGCAGCCAGCTGCTAGCAAAGGTTCGGTATAGCGGCGCAACAGGGCTTCGACGGCAGGGCCTTCAAGCTCCCCCCGCTCGATACACTCGACCAGCCCCGGACAAGGCTGGGTCACCACCTTGACCGACTGGGCAAAACGGTCGAGCAGGGCCGCAAACTTGGCGCTCTGCAAAGTGCCGGTGGTAGCCAGCACGCCGACCACGCCATTACGGGTGGCCAATGCCGCCGGCTTGACCGCCGGTTCCATGCCGATGATCGGCAGGTCGTACAGCCCACGCAAATCGTTGATCGCTGCAACCGTGGCGGTATTACAGGCCAGTACCAGCGCCTTGGCACCCTGCTCCAGCAGAAAGCCGGCAATCGCCTGACTGCGGGCCCGGATCTGTTCCGGCGTTTTCTCGCCATAGGGCACATGGCCGCTGTCAGCGACATACAGCAGCGACTCATTGGGCAGCAGTCGACGAATCTCAGCCAGCACCGAGAGCCCACCCACCCCCGAGTCGAAGACCCCAACCGGCGCCTGATTCATGCCGACACCCCTCGTTGAGCACAGCAGGTGCAGGCAGGGTCGCGGCGAACCTTGAGTTCGCGAAAACGGCTACCCAGCGCATCGATCAGCAGCAGCCGCCCCACCAGCGGTTCACCAAATCCGGCCAGCAGCTTCAGCGCCTCCAGCGCTTGCAGACTGCCGACCAGTCCGACCAGCGGCCCGACCACCCCGGCTTCGCTACAGCTCAAGGCAGTGTCGTCACCTTCGCCGTACAGACATTGATAGCATGGGCTGTCGGCCCGGCGCGGATCAAATACGCTGAGCTGGCCTTCCAGGCGAATGGCAGCGCCCGACACCAGCGGTTTCCCTTCGACCATGCAGGCTGCATTGATGGCCTGGCGGGTAACAAAGTTATCGGTACAGTCGAGCACCAGATCGACGCTGGCCACCGCCTGGCTCAGCGCCCGATCGGCCAGCCCTTGCTCCAGGCAGCGAACCTTGACCTCGGGATTGATCGCTCGGACCCGCTCGGCGGCCGAACTGACCTTGGCCCGGCCAATGTCGGCCTGATGATGGATCACCTGACGCTGTAAATTGGTCAGATCGACCTGATCATGATCGGCCAGGACCAGTTCACCGACCCCGGCAGCGGCCAGATACAAGGCCACGGGCGCCCCCAAGCCACCGAGGCCGACAATCAACACCCGGCTGTCGAGCAGCCGCTGCTGACCATCGATATCGATCTGCGCCAGCAGTATCTGCCGGCTGTAGCGCAGCAGTTGCTGATCATTCATCGGCACGTCCTCCACTGACCCGCTCATGTCCACCCAAATCGTGCCAGGAATCGACCTCAACAAACCCGGCAGCCACCAACAACTCGCGCACTGCCGCCGCCTGTTGCCAGCCATGTTCGAGCAGCAGCCAGCCACCAGGCGTCAGGTGGCGCCGAGCCTGACTGACGATCCGACGAATATCATCCAGCCCGTCACTGCCACTGACCAGTGCACTATGCGGCTCATAGCGCACATCCCCCTGCTGCAGATGCGGGTCATCGGCGGCAATATAAGGCGGATTGGACACGATCAGGTCGAAGCGGCCAAGCGGTAGCTGGGCAAACCAGTCGCTCTGAACGAAGTTGGCGTTGCCAATCCCCAGGCGCTGACGATTTTCCTCAGCCAAGGCCACTGCCTCGGCCACCCGGTCACAGCCAAATACCTGCCATTGCCTACGCTCACTGGCCAGCGCCAGGGCAATCGCACCAGTACCGGTCCCCAGGTCCAGTACCCTGGCGTCCTCTGCCGGCCCCAGACGCAAAGCCAGCTCGACCAGCAGTTCGGTGTCCGGACGTGGAATCAGGGTGCTTGAGGCGACTTTCAGATCCAGATTCCAGAAGCCTCGCTGACCAAGCAGATAGGCTACCGGCTCACCGGCACGGCGACGGGCCAACAACTCAGCGAAGCACTCGAGCTGCTCGGTACTCGGCACGTGCTCCGGCCAGGTCCGCAGGTAGCTGCGCGGCTTGTCCAGCACATGCGCCAGCAGCAGTTCGGCATCCAGCCGAGGGCTGTCGGAATCCGGCAGCTCGGCCTGGGCCAGCAGCTCGGCGATGCTGCTCATGCGTTGTCCAGGGCCGCCAACTGATCGGCCTGATATTCACGCAGCAAAGGCTCGATAACGTTATCCAGACTGCCCTGAATCACCTCATCGAGGCTGTACAGCGTCAAATTGATGCGATGGTCGGTCACCCGGCCCTGAGGGAAGTTGTAGGTGCGGATGCGCTCGGAGCGGTCGCCTGAGCCAACCAGCAGCCGTCGGGCATCGGAGACTTCCTTCTCCTGGGCTTCGCGCTGCTGGCTGACCAGCCGCGACTGCAGCAGGCTCATCGCCTTGGCCCGGTTCTTGTGCTGCGAACGCTCTTCCTGGCATTCAACGACCATTCCGGTCGGAATATGGGTAATCCGGATCGCCGAGTCGGTCTTGTTGACGTGCTGACCACCGGCACCGGAAGCCCGGTAGGTATCGACGCGCAGGTCAGCCGGGTTGATCTCGATGGCGGCCTGTTCGTCCATTTCCGGCAGAATCGCCACAGTACAGGCCGAAGTGTGGATACGTCCCTGCGATTCGGTCTCCGGCACCCGCTGCACCCGATGGGCTCCAGACTCGAACTTGAGTTTGGCGTAGACGCCTTGCCCCTCGACCCGGGCGATCACTTCTTTATAGCCGCCATGCTCACCTTCGTTTTCCGACAACACTTCTACCCGCCAACCCTGCCGCTCGGCGTAGCGCGAATACATGCGAAACAGGTCACCGGCAAACAGCGCCGCCTCATCACCACCGGTCCCTGCCCGCACCTCAAGGAACACGTTGCGCTCATCATTGGGGTCCTTGGGCAGCAGCAGCCGGTTGAGTTCGGCATCCAGCGTCGCCAACTGCTGTTCGCAACTGGCGGCATCGTCCTCGGCCATGGCCCGCAGATCCGGATCGCTGTCCTTGAGCAGACTGCGCGCCTCTTCCAGGTCGTCCTGCACCTTGCGCCACTCTATGTAGCACTGGATGGTCGGCTCCAGCTCGGCATACTCCTTGGAGTAGGCGCGAAAACGGCTCTGGTCGCTGATAACTTCGGCGTCACTGAGCAGCGCCGACAGCTCTTCGAAGCGTTCACGCAGGCTGTCCAGTCGATTCAACAAAGATGGCTTCATGATCTGCCTTGTGCATTGTGGGTGTCATCCAGGGCAAACAGTTCCTGAGCCAGGGCCAGCGCTTCGGCACGCCCCTCGGCACTCATCTGTTTCAACTGAACGCTGGGGTCATGCAGGAGCTTGTTGGTCAGCGCCCGGGCCATTTCGCTCATCAGCGCAGCCGGGTCACCACCACGTTCCAGTTTGCCTAACGCCTTGCTCAATTCCTGATCCCGGAACTGCTCAGCGCGCTGGCGGTAGCGCCGCAACACATCGACAGCCGCCAACGCGCGCAGGCGCTGCATGAATTCGTCGGTGCCGATCTCGATCAGACGCTCGGCGGCTTCGGCCGCCCCCTGGCGCGAACGCAGGTTTTCTTCAATCACCTCGTGCAAATCGTCGACGGTATACAGATACACATCCCCCAGACTACCCACTTCAGGTTCGATATCCCGCGGCACGGCGATATCAACCATGAACATTGGTCGGTGCTTGCGCTGCTTCAGGGCCCGCTCGACCGCGCCCTTGCCCAGAATAGGCAAGGGGCTGGCGGTGGAACTGATGACAATATCGCAGTGGGCCAGCACCTCGGGAATCTGATTGAGAATGATCGCCTGCCCGCCCAGCGGCTCACTCAGCAGTTCAGCCCGCTCAAGAGTACGATTGGCCACGATCAGGCGCTTGACGCCCTGCTCGAACAAATGCCGGGCGACCAGCCCGATGGTTTCGCCGGCCCCGATCAGCAATGCGGTGCTGCGCTCCAGGTCCGAGAAAATCTGCCGAGCCAGGCTGACGGCGGCAAAGGCAACCGACACGGGGTTCTCACCAATCGCGGTGTCGGTACGCACCTGCTTGGCGGTATTGAAGGTGCTTTGGAACAGCCGGTCCAGATAGGGCCCCAGGGTACCCGCCGTACGTGCTGCCTGCCAGGCATCCTTCATCTGCCCAAGGATTTGCGGCTCACCGAGCACCATCGAGTCCAGCCCGGCCGCCACCCGCATCATGTGCCGAACGGCACCAGCCTCGCGGTGCAGATAGCTGCAGCGACGCAGTTCCTCGACCGACAGGCCGTGAAATCCGGCCAACCAGTCGATCAGCGACTGGTCGTTGAGCTGGTCCTGGGCACAGTAGATTTCGGTCCGGTTGCAGGTGGACAAAATCGCCACCTCCTGGGTCCGCGTCTCATCACGTAAACGCTGCAGGGCATCCGCCAACTGTTCAGGCGAAAAGGCGACCCGCTCGCGCACGTCGACCGATGCCGTCTTGTGATTGATGCCTAGTGCCAGAAAACCCATGCTGCCTCGTTTATCCTGGGACGGATAGATTCAAACGTGTAATTGTCCTATGTATGCCAGCGCCGATCAATTACCAGGAGCGGTTCGCGATAAAGCGGCAACAGCCCCAACTTGCGCGCTATGGGTTTGCACGAGATCCTGTGTCATGATGAGCATTACGCCGAAACGATTCGAGATTCCATGAAGGCTTCATTCAATCGCACCCTGCTCGCGCTGGGCCTGAGCCTGTGGTTAGGCGGCTGCGCGGTTACCGGCCAGCAGGCCGAAACCCCGGACCACAGCGCGCCGGACTACGATCTGAGCAGCGAAGCGCAGCCCCCCGTGGTCTACGGCCAGTTCAGCAAGGACAGCCTGTTCGCTTTGCTGACCGCCGAGATTGCCGGCCAGCGCAACCGCTTCGATATCGCCCTGGGCAACTATCTGGATCAGGCTCGCCAGACCCGCGACGCGGGTGTAACCGAACGCGCTTTGCGGGTTGCTGAATTCCTCGGCGCCCAGGATCAAGCGCTGGAGATGGCCGAGTTGTGGGTCAGCATCGCCCCCGACAATCCCGAGGCGCTGCGCGCTGCCGCACTGCATCTGGCGCGCGCCGGGGAACTCCAGCAAGCCATGGCGATGATGCGCCAGGTATTGGAACTGCATGGCGAAACCCATTTCGATTTCCTCGCGCTGGCCGCCGTGCAAACCGACCCACCAACCCGCGCCGCCCTGCTCAACACCTTGCAACAATTGCTAGGCGAGTACCCGGACAATGCCCAACTGGTCTTTGCCCAGGCCTTGCTGCTGCAGCAGGAAGAGCGTGACGACGAGGCTCTGGCCCTGTTTCGCAGCCACCCTCAGGCCGCCAAGGCCCCAGCCGCAATTCTGTTGCAGAGTCGGCTGCTGACCGCCCGCGGCGACAGCGCCCAGGCCATAAATTTGTTGCAGGGCGGTTTGCGCGAACACCCGAATGATCAACGCATGCGCCTGCTGCTAGCCCGTCTGCTGGTCGCCGAGGGCGAACTGCAAGCCGCCGCCCGTCAGTTCAGTCTTCTGCAACAGGACAACCCTGACGACCCTGACCTGCTGCTGACTCTGGGGCTGATCAACCTCGAAGCCGGTAACAGCCAGGCAGCCATCGAGCAACTGGAACAGGCCCTGGCCATCGACCCGGACAACAACACCGCTCGCTATCATCTGGGCCTGGCCTATGAGGACCAGGGCCAACAGCAGCAGGCACTGGAGATCTGGCAGGCGGTCGGTAGCGGCAACGAGTTCCTGAGTGCCCGGCTGCGCGTCAGCCAGGCGCTCAGCCAGCAAGGCCGTACCGATGAGCTGCACGATTATCTGGAAAGCGAGCGGGCCGCCTACCCGGGAGCGGCCCTGCAACTGCACCTGATCGAGATCGAAACCCTGGTCGAGTCCGATCCAACCCTGGCCATGCAGCGGGTCAACCAGGCTCTGCAGCGCTTCGAACTGGACAGCAATCTGCTCTATACCCGCGCCCTGCTGGCCGAGCGCCTGGGCCAGCCAGACACCCTGGAAGCCGACCTGCGCAGCATCCTCGAACGCGAGCCGGACAATGCCATGGCCCTCAATGCCCTGGGTTACACGCTGGCCGACCGTAACGAACGGCTGGAAGAGGCCCTGGAGCTGATTGAGCGGGCCATGGCTCTGAACCCCAACGACCCCGCTATTATCGACAGCCTCGGCTGGGTTCACTTCCGACTCGGTAATCTGGAGCTGGCTGAAGAGCTACTGCGCCGCGCCTATGCCGCCTTCCCCGACCAGGAAGTTGCCGCACATCTGGGCGAGGTCCTCTGGGTCCAGGGCCGCCAGCGCGAAGCACGCAAGATCTGGGACGAAGCCCTGAAGAAAGACCCGGATAGTCCGCTGGTGCGGGAAACCCGTCAACGCCTGGAACAACGCTGATTCATGTCCATTATTCGCCTTTGCACCGTAGTTGGCCTGAGCCTGGCCCTGGCCGCCTGTAGCAGCTTTCATCAACGTGAGACCCTGGAACTGGGCGGCGACAGTCGCGCCTGGCAACAGCACCGCAACAGCGTCGAACCTCTGACCGCCTGGACTCTGCAAGGCAAGATCGGCGTGCGCGCGCCACAAGAGTCGGGCAGCGGCACCCTGTTCTGGCTGCAGCAGCAGGACTACTATGACATTCGCCTGTCCGGCCCGCTGGGCCGTGGCGCCACCCGCATCCAGGGTGACCGCGAAGGTATCGTGCTGGATATCGCCGGCCAGCAAACCCTGCGTGCCGCCTCAGCCGAAGACCTGCTGGAGCAGGAAATTGGTTGGCGTCTGCCGGTCGATCACTTGCTTTGGTGGGTCCGCGGCCTGCCCGCTCCCGACAGCCCCAGCCGCCTGCAACTGGACACCGAAAGCCGCCTGGCCCGACTCAGCCAGTCCGGCTGGACCATCGAATACAGTCGCTACCAACAAGTAGGCGAGCGGCAGCTGCCGCAACGCCTGCAACTGTCCGGACACGATGTCTTGCTGACCCTGGTAGTCACCCAGTGGGATCCGCGCTGAACCATGTCTGCTCCCACTCTGAGCCTGCCCGCCCCGGCCAAACTGAACCTTTTTCTGCATATCACCGGACGCCGTGCCGACGGTTACCACACGCTGCAGACGCTGTTCCAGTTTCTCGATCATGGCGACACCCTGCACTTCAATGCTCGCCCTGACGGCCAGATCACCCTGCAACCCGAACTGCCCGGCGTGCCGGCCGAGGCGAATCTGATCGTTCGTGCCGCCCGCCTGCTGCAACAGGCCAGCGGCACCTCACAGGGAGCCGACATTCAACTGGACAAACGCTTGCCCATGGGCGGCGGCATTGGTGGCGGCAGCTCGGATGCCGCCACTACCCTGGTTGGTCTCAATCATCTCTGGCGTACCGGCCTGAGCCTTGAACAACTGGCCGAACTGGGCCTGAGCCTGGGCGCGGATGTGCCGGTCTTTGTCCGCGGCCACGCCGCCTGGGCCGAAGGGGTCGGCGAACAACTGACGCCAGTGACCCTGGATGAGCCCTGGTATCTGGTGGTGGTTCCACCCTGCCAGGTCAGCACTGCGGAAATTTTTTCCGACCAGAGGTTGACGCGCGATTCTCCGGCCATTACATTAGCGGCCTTCCGTGAGCACGGTGGTCGGAATGACTGCTTGCCGGTTGTTGCAGCGCGTTACCCAGAAATTCGTAACACGTTGATCTTGCTAAACAAATATTGTGAGGCTAAGATGACCGGGACTGGCAGTTGCTTGTTTGGGGCCTTCCCAAACGAACGCGAAGCTGATAAAGTTCGCGCCCGGTTGCCAGCCACACTGCAAACCTTTGTTGCACAGGGTTGTAACGTTTCACCGTTGCATGCCCAGCTCAACAAAGCGGCGTATTAAGGATGCAACCGAGCATCCGGACAGTTACAGGGGCGTAGCCAAGCGGTAAGGCAGCGGGTTTTGATCCCGCCATGCGTTGGTTCGAATCCAGCCGCCCCTGCCATTTTCTCTCCGGCAGCAATCAAGACATCGTGAGACCGAAGTATTCGGCCGGATGGCTTTGCCGTTTCCGTCGAACCTCGCTCTCCAATCGCCTCGACCACTACCCAAGTTAAAGGTATTGCAGCGTGTCCAAGATGATGGTTTTTACGGGGAACGCCAACCCCGATCTGGCACGACGCGTCGTGCGTCAACTGCACATTCCCCTCGGTGATGCCTCGGTTGGTCGCTTCAGTGATGGCGAAGTCGCCATCGAACTGAACGAAAACGTGCGCGGCAAGGACGTCTTCATCATCCAGTCCACCTGCGCGCCAACCAACGACAACCTGATGGAGCTGGTGGTCATGGCCGACGCCCTGCGTCGTTCCTCTGCCAGCCGCATCACCGCAGTGGTCCCCTATTTCGGCTACGCCCGTCAGGATCGTCGCCCACGCTCGGCCCGTGTACCGATCAGCGCCAAGGTCGTAGCCGACATGCTCGACGTCGTCGGCGTTGACCGCCTGCTGACCGTCGACCTGCATGCCGACCAGATTCAGGGCTTCTTCGATATCCCGGTCGACAACATCTACGGCTCGCCTGTTCTGGTCGATGACATCATCAGCCAGCGCCATGACAACCTGATGATCGTATCCCCGGATATCGGTGGCGTAGTCCGCGCCCGCGCCGTGGCCAAGCAGCTGGGCGTTGACCTGGCAATCATCGACAAGCGTCGGCCCAAGGCCAACCAGTCGGAAGTGATGCACATCATCGGCGACGTTGAAGGTCGTACCTGTATTCTGGTCGATGACATGGTCGATACCGCCGGCACTCTGTGCCATGCCGCCAAGGCCCTGAAAGAGCACGGTGCCTCCAAGGTTTTCGCCTATTGCACCCACCCGATCCTGTCGGGCAAGGCCATCGAGAACATCAGCGGCTCGGCACTCGACGAACTGATCGTCACCAACACTATTCCGCTGTCGGCGGCCGCAACGCATTGCGAACGCATCCGCCAACTGGACATGGCGCCGATCGTCGCCGAAGCCATGCGCCGGATCAGCAACGAAGAATCCATCAGCGCCATGTTCCGCTAAGGAGCAGGCACTGGGTAAACAGCCCGGACAGGTGTCCGGGTTTTTCATCAATCATCCGCCGCGTTGGTCGCAAACGCCCGGATGTTTTAGCAAGGAGACTACAATGGTCGACTTCACTCTGAATGCGAAAGCGCGTAATGACCTGGGGAAAGGTGCGAGCCGCCGCCTGCGTCGTAACGCCGATCTGGTACCGGCCATCGTTTACGGTGGCGAGCAAGAGCCGCAGAGCATCGCTCTGGAAGCCCGTGAACTGAAAAAGGCCCTGGAAAACGAGGCGTTCTACTCCCACGTTATCAGCCTGTCGGTTGATGGCAAGAGCCAGGAAGTTCTGCTCAAGGCCCTGCAACGTCACCCGGCCAAGTCGCACGTCATGCACGCCGACTTCCTGCGCGTCGTTGCCGGTCACAAGGTTACCGTTCTGGTACCCCTGCACTTCATCAATGAAGATGCTTGCGTTGGCGTCAAGAAAAGCGGCGGCGTGATCTCCCACACCATGACCGAAGTGGAAGTATCCTGCCTGCCCAAAGACCTGCCGGAGTTCATCGAGGTCGATATGGCCAAAGTTGAACTGGGTCAGATCGTTCACCTGTCCGACCTCAAGCTGCCCAAAGGCGTGACCGCCGTTGCCCTGACCCAGGGTGCCGATCACGATCTGCCGGTTGCCAACGTCCACGCTGCCCGCGTAGCTTCTGGCGACGCAGCTGCTGAAGGCGAAGAGTCGGCTGAGTAATTGATCCGCTGACCCAAGAGGGGCGCCGGTTGTGACGCAGGGAATCAGGATGTTGGTGGGGCTGGGCAATCCCGGCACTGAATACGCACTGACCCGTCACAATGCCGGCGCCCTTTTTGTTGAGCGCCTGGCCGCGCAGCACAATACGTCGCTACGCGCCGAAAGCAAGTTTTTCGGCCTCACCGGCCGCCTGACCCTCAAGGGCCAGGATATCCGCCTGCTGATCCCCACCACCTACATGAACCGCAGTGGCCAGGCCGTGGCCGCACTGTCGAGCTTCTACCGTATCGAACCCGAACAGATTCTGGTCGCCCATGACGAACTGGACCTGCCGCCGGGGGTGGTCAAATGCAAGAAAGGGGGCGGCCATGGCGGTCATAACGGCTTGCGCGACATCATCGCCAAGCTGGGCAACAACAACGCTTTTCATCGCCTGCGCCTGGGCATCGGTCATCCCGGTCACAGCTCGCAGGTCACCGGTTACGTACTGGGCCGTGCCCCCAAAGACGAACAGCAGGCCCTGGATGACTGCATCGATGCGGCCATCGCCGAATTGCCTGGCATGATCGACGGCGACTGGACCCGGGTCATGCAACGCCTGCACAGTTTCAAAGCCTGAACCTTTACCCGCCGGACACGGCAGAGGACACGATTATGGGATTCAATTGCGGTATCGTCGGCCTGCCCAATGTGGGCAAATCGACCCTGTTCAACGCCCTGACCAAAGCCGGCATCGGTGCCGAGAACTTCCCGTTCTGCACCATTGAGCCGAACAGCGGCATCGTGCCCATGCCCGACCCACGCCTGAGCGCACTGGCAAGCATCGTCAAGCCGGAGAAGGTCATTCCCACCAGCATGGAATTCGTCGACATCGCCGGTCTGGTCGCAGGCGCCTCCAAGGGTGAAGGTCTGGGCAACAAGTTCCTGGCCAACATCCGCGAGACCGACGCCATTGCCCACGTGGTCCGCTGCTTCGAAGACGACAACGTAATCCACGTCTCCAACAGCGTCGACCCCAAGCGCGACATCGAAATCATTGATCTGGAACTGATCTTTGCCGACCTCGACAGCTGCGAAAAGCAGTTGCAGCGCGTCAGCCGCAACGCCAAGGGTGGCGACAAGGAAGCACTGGCCCAGAAAGCCCTGCTGGAGCAACTGATCCCTCACTTCACCGAAGGCAAGCCGGCCCGCTCACTGCTGAAGAATCTCAGCCCGGAAGAGCGCACCCTGGCCAAGGGTTTTCACCTGCTGACCAGCAAGCCGGTGATGTACATCGCCAACGTCGCCGAGGACGGCTTCGAGAACAACCCGCACCTTGATGTGGTCAAGGCCATTGCCACTGAAGAGGGCGCCGTGGTGGTCCCGGTGTGCAACAAGATCGAAGCGGAAATCGCCGAGCTCGATGACGACGAGGAAAAGCAGATGTTCCTCGAAACCATGGGCATGGACGAGCCGGGCCTGAACCGGGTAATTCGCGCCGGCTACGAACTGCTCGGCCTGCAGACCTACTTCACCGCCGGAGTTAAGGAAGTCCGCGCCTGGACCGTCAAGATCGGCGCCACCGCCCCGCAGGCAGCCGGCGTAATCCATACCGACTTCGAAAAGGGCTTCATCCGCGCCGAAGTGGTCAGCTATGACGACTTCATCCAGTACAACGGCGAAGCCGGCGCCAAGGAAGCCGGCAAATGGCGCCTGGAAGGCAAGGAGTACATCGTCAAGGATGGCGACGTGATGCATTTTCGCTTCAACGTCTGATCAGCAGCCATCCTGGAAAGCCGCTTGCTCAAGCGGCTTTTCTGTTTTTGTCCGGTCCTGTTGCAGCCCTGCCTGACGCCAAACGTGCCATACTCTGACGGACCGGTTTATGGAGAAGTCTGTCCATGGAAGAGCGCGCCAAATCCATCGCCACCAAACTGCTGATTGCCCTGTTCCTGTATTGCCTGCTGGGTTTTCTGCTGGTCCCCGGCATCATCCTGCATACCCTCAACCATCAGCTCAGCAAACTGGCGCTGGTCCCGGCCAAGGTCAGACAGGTGGAGTTCAATCCGTTTACCCTGGAGCTGACCCTCTGGCATTTTCACCTGGGCGAACCGGACAGCCCGCAACTGGCTTTCCGCCGCCTGCACGCCAACCTGCAACTCAAGAGCCTGTGGAGCGGTGCCCTGCATCTGGCCGATGTCGAACTGGAACGCGCCCACGCCGAAGTATTGTTCAACGCTCAGGGCACCCTCAACCTGACCCAGTTGTTCGAGCTGCCGGCCAGCGAACCCGAGAACGACAAGCCAGAACAAGACGGCATCTTCCCCCTGCGCATCGATCGCCTGAGCCTGATCAGCAACAGCCTGCACTTTCAGGATCTGCGCCCGCAGGAGCCGGTTGAATTCGGCTATGACGCCCTGGACCTGACCCTTTATAACCTCAGCACCCTGCCTGAAGATCGCGCCGACATGCGCCTGCTTGCCGAAGGCCCCTATGGTGCACAACTGCAATGGCAAGGCCAGGTTAGCCTGAGTCCACTAGGCTCTACCGGCCAGCTACAGCTCAGCGACATTCAGTTTGCGCCGTTCTGGCCCTATGTCCTGGAGACAATTCCTCTGCACCTCAAGGATGGCCAGGGCGAGTTCAGCAGCCACTACCAGCTTGATCTGGCACAAGGCACCGAACTACGCCTGGAAAACGCCCAACTGCAGGTGACCAACCTGGCGCTCGACAGCGCCAGCGCACAGCCCCTGCTGCGCCTGGGCAATCTGGAAATCGATATCAGCCAGGCAGACCTGGCCGCTCAGCAGGTGCTGATCAGCCGCCTTGCCAGCCAGGATCTTGAAGCTTGGGCTGCACGCGAGGCCGATGGCGAACTGGACTGGCTTAAACTCCTGCCCAGTGACAACGGCACGCAGCCACCTGCCGAGCAAGACCACGAAAGCAGTGAGGCCAGCACTACCACCCGGCCCTGGCAACTCATCGTCGAACAGGCGCAATTGAGCAATTACCACCTGCATCTGCAGGACCGCCAGCCCGAGCAACCGGTAGCCCTGGAGGTCGGGCCGCTGAACCTGACGCTGAGCGACTTCGACAGCCTGAGCGAAAGCCCATTCAACCTGGTTCTGGACACCGGCCTGGGGCCCCAGGGCCAGCTTAAGCTGCAAGGACAGGCTGGCCTCAACCCAATCAGCGCCAACCTGCAAACCGTACTCAGCGACATAGACCTGCGCCTGAGCCAGTCCTATATCGCTCCCTTCATCAATATCGACCTGCGTAGCGGCCTGCTCGACAGCCAGTTGCAGATCGCACTGAACGCGCTGGAACCACTGAACCTGAATGTCAGCGGCGATGCTCGTGTACGCCAACTCCATGTACGCGATTCGGCACGCGAGCGCGACCTGCTCAAATGGCAGCAGCTCAGCGTGGAGGCCATCGACTACCGCTCAGACCGACTCAAAACCGGCCTGATTCGTATCCACCAGCCCTATGCCCGCCTGATCATCAATGACGACCTGAGCACCAACTTCAGCGAGTTGCTGGTTCCACAGCCCGAGTCCACCAGCAGCGCAAACGACCCCGGTCAGCCCCTGGCCATCCAGATTGCCGGCATCGTCATCGAAGACGGCTCAGCCAACTTCGCCGATTTCAGTCTCCGGCCGAATTTCGCCACCGCCCTGGAACAGCTCAACGGCCGCATAGGCACGCTCGACAACCAGCGTAATCTGGCAGCCAGTGTCAACATCACCGGCAAGGTCGACCGCTACGCGCCGGTCGAAATCAAGGGCGAACTGACCCCCTTCGATCCACTCAACAGTCTCGACATCGCCACCACCTGGCGCAATCTGGAACTGACCACCCTTACGCCCTACTCCGGCAAGTTCGCCGGCTACCGAATCCGCAAGGGCCGGCTCAATCTGGATCTGCATTACCGTATCCAGCAAGGCCAGCTGAATGCCGCCAACAAGCTGTTGCTCGAAGACTTGCAACTGGGCGAACGGGTCGACAGCTCGGATGCCGTGAACCTGCCGATTCGCCTGGCCGTAGCCCTGCTCAAGGACACTCGTGGCAATATCGATATCGAACTACCAATCAGCGGCGACCTGAACAACCCAGAATTCAGCGTTATGCCGATTGTCTGGCAAACCCTGCGCAACCTGGTGCTGCGGGCAACCCAGGCGCCGTTCAAATTCATCGCCGGGCTGGTTGGCGCCAGTGACGCCGACCTCAGCCAGATCAGCTTCGCACCGGGCAGTGTCGAACTCGACACCAATGCACTACAGGCCCTCGACACCCTGGCCAACGCTTTGAACGAGCGACCCAATCTGGCACTTGAGGTTGAAGGCACCAGCGCTCAGGACAGCGATGGCCAGTACATTGCCGAGCGACGATTGGAACGTGCCTACCAGGAACTTTGGTATCAAACCCTGCAGAGCAGCGGTCAGGCCGTACCCGCCACAGCCGCCGACCTGCAGGTCGATGACAAACAGAAGCCGGTGCTGCTGGAAGCCATCTACCGCTCAGAGCTTGGACAGCAACCCCCGGAAGAATGGCAGGAGCTGAACCGGGAAGAGCGCAGCAACCAGCTGCGCGAAGCACTGCTGACCTATTGGGGCCACAGCTCACAACTGCTACGCCGCCTGGCCCAACTACGCGCCAACAGCATCAAGGATTACCTGGTAGACCGGGCCGGGCTGGACGCCGAACGTATCTATATGGTCGATGTCAGCAGCGCCACCCCTGCCACTGACGGCAGCATCGCCAGCCTCTTGCATCTGGACAGCCGCTAGCCTCGGCACCAGGTTAAGCACTTGAAATGGCAGACAAAAAAATGCGGACAAAGACTTGACTTTAGGCGCTGGCAACTGAATAATGCGCGCCTCGGATGGCTACATAGCTCAGCTGGTTAGAGCACAGCATTCATAATGCTGGGGTCCCTGGTTCAAGTCCAGGTGTAGCCACCAACCTTTTCAAGGGCTTAGCTTCGGCTAGGCCCTTTTTTATTGCCCGCTAACCAGCCCAATGCTACGACCCTAGTCGCTGATCAACGACTCACAACCGCCGCAACACCTCACGTTCCAGAGTCAGCGTAGTGCTCCGCCCAAGCTCAAGACTACCAAGGCTCTCCAGCGTAGCAGCCACCGCGCTCTCCAGTCGTTCAGCCTGCTCCGGCAACGCCCAGTGATGGCGTAACAGCAAGGCAGCACTGAGCAGCGCCGCCAGCGGATTGGCCTGACCGGTACCGGCAATATCCGGGGCACTGCCATGCACCGGTTCGGCCAGGGCGATACCCTCCCCCAGATTCAGTGACGGCGCCATACCCAGACCACCGGACCAGTAGCAGGCCAGGTCGGAGAGGATGTCGCCAAACAGATTGGTGGTCAGCAGAATATCGAACGCGTCGGGACGCTCGACCAACTGCAGCGCTGCCACATCCACCAGCCGCTCATCCACAAGATGATCGAGCCCCTGCTCGGCCAGGATCTGCCGACAACTATCGCGGAACAGCCCGCAAGTCAACGGCAGCACATTGGCCTTGTGAACCAGGGTTATCCGCCGCGCCGAGCGCTGACGAGCCACCTGCGCGGCAAAACCGGCGATCCGTTCACTGGCCTGGCGGCTGATGTGTCGCTCGGCTATTGCCTTGTCAGGCCCCGACATGGACTCGCGCCCGACATACAGACCTTCACTGTTTTCCCGCAGGATCAGCATATCGATGCCCGCCCGGGGTGATACCAGCGGCCAACTTCTGACCGGACGAAGATTGACGGCCAACCCCAACTGCTGACGCAAGGTCAGGATCGCACTGCGGTAACCTTCGACCGGCCGGGTCGGTGAGGACACTGCACCAAACAAGCCAGCCCCGCACTCTCGCATCGCCGCCAGGGTCGCTGCCGGAACCACCTCACCGCTACGCTGAAAGCAGTCCCAACCGGCCTGCGCCTCGATAACTTGCAGCTCGGGTAACAAACGCATCAAAGCGCCGACCGCGACCGGAACCACTTCACAGCCAATGCCATCACCAGGGATTACACACAGCCGCATCAATGACTCCTGCGCCCTGACCAGGTCGCCAACAGCAAGCCGAGGAAGGTCAGAACACCTCCCAGCAGATGGAACCAGCGCAAATGCTCACCCAGCAACAGCACCCCGAGCAGAGCAGCAAAGACCGGCATCAGATAACTGAACAGTGACGCAGTTGCCGGGCCCAGGACCCGGACTCCATTGTTCCAGGCCCAGTAGGCCAGCAGCGAGGCGAACACTGCGGTATATGCCACCGCGCCCAAAGCAGGCAAACTCAAGGGCATGCCGCCGACCCGCGCCAGCTCCCACAGGTAGAACGGCAGCAGCAGCGGCACTCCGCACAACAGCATAGCTGCCAACAGCGTCAACCCTGGCACCGCCACCGGCCAGCGCCGCAGCAAGACCGAGTACAGCCCCCAAGTCATGACCGCCAGCACCATGATCAGGTCGCCATTGTTGAAGGCCAGTTCCAGCAGATTGGCCGGCTGACCGGAAGTCAGAATCACCAGCAGGCCACAGAACGACAACAGCGTGCCGGCCAGGGTCAACAGACTTGGCCATTCGCGCAGCAACAGCACTGACCAGATGAATGCCGCTACCGGCAAGCCGGTGTTGACCAGAGTGATGTTGATCGCCGTGGTACTCTGGGCCGCTAGATACAGCAGCGTGTTGTAGGAGGAGATACTCAGCGCCGCCAGCACTGCGACCCGCCAGCGCTGACGCCATAGCGTTTGCCGGTGCAGCCATAGCCCCTGTGCAGTAAAAGGTAACAGCAACAGCAGCGCCGTGGTCCAGCGCCAGAAAGACAGCCCGATCGGTGGCAACAGCCCGGCAGTGGCACGAGCCAGCAAGGCATTCCCGGCCCAGGCCAGAGCGCAGACCACCAGGCCTACCATGGCCATGTGCCGGGCAGAAAGCATCAAGGCAAGCTCAACCGGTACTGTTCGGGAATCTGCTCCAGCCCCCGGACAGTTACATTGAGGTTTTTCAGATGGCCGTCCTTGATCCCATAAATAAAGCCATGCACCGCTAGATCCTGACCGCGGTGCCAGGCATTCTGGACAATGCTGCTGTGACTGACATTGGCGACCTGCTGAATCACATTCAACTCGCACATCCGATCAAGCTTGGTTTCGTCGTCCGGCAGTTTCTCAAGCCGATCCCAGTTTTCGTAGTACAGATCGCGAATCGAGCGCAGCCAGCCATCGATCAGTCCTAACTGGCGGTTGCGCATCGCCGCCTGCACGCCGCCACAACCATAATGGCCGGTGACAATGATGTGCTTGACCTTGAGCACATCGACGGCGTATTGCATGACCGACAGACAATTGAGGTCGGTATGCAACACCACGTTGGCAACATTGCGATGGACGAACAGCTCACCCGGCAACAAGCCAACGATTTCATTGGCCGGTACCCGCGAGTCAGCGCAGCCGATCCACAGATACTCGGGGGCCTGCTGGCCAGCCAGCTTGCTGAAAAACTCGGGGTCTTCTTCTTTGATCGCTTCGGCCCATTGCCGGTTATTGACGAACAACTGCTTCAGATCCGGCATCATCCGCTCCCTTTTGATTGGTTACCGGTGTCGGACGCCGATAGCTCCAGCCACGTCACCTAATCAAGCAACGAGTAGGCCATGACCAGGGCATCCTCACGCCCACCGACTGCCGGGTAATAGCCTTTGCGTCGACCAATTTCGTTAAAACCAAAACGCTCATAGAGACGGAAAGCACTCTGATTCGATTCACGCACTTCCAGAAACGCCACCTCAGCCTGGCGTGCCCGGGCCTGCTGCATCAAATGCTCGAGTAACTGCAAACCCAGGCCATTGCCCTGATTCTCCGGCTTGACAGTGATATTGAGCAGATGAGACTCATCGCCAGCCGTCATCAGCACACCATGCCCGACTTGCTGATCGCCGGCAAACATCAGCCAGCACTCGTAACCGGATTTCAGGCAATCGAGAAAAATTCCCCGGGTCCAGGGATGGCTGAAGGCGGCAAACTCGACTTTCAGAACCGCATCGATATCGGCCTCGGTCATCGGCCGAAAACGCACTGCACTCATTCACGCTCCTGCCAGCGCCGCATGACCCGGCGCAACAACGCCCATAGCCGGGCCTTTTCTGCTGGTTCATTCATCAGGCTCTGCAGCTCCGGGCAGAACCAGGCCGGAGCCAGTTGATCCAGAGCCAGCTCACGCTGGAACAGCTCAAGCGCCTGCTCAGGGACCGGCTCGCCCAGCAGCGCCGCACGCGGACCGAAGCAGCCGATCGACACCACCCCTTGTTCTTCCAGGCGCCCCTGCATGAAAGCCTGCAAGGCCAGATGCGCCGCCTGGGCGCTACGATCAAACTGCGGATTACGGCTCAGCGGCCAGCGGAAATCGGCCAGCAGACGCACACCAGGCAACCCGGCCGCCCGGACAATATCGTCCAGCAAGCGCCGCGCCGACATGCCACTTTCCAGGCCCGGTTCCGGCAGTTCCAGCAATAGGGCACAGGGACCGGCCAGCCACAGCTGCAGATAGAACGGTTCCAGAGCAACCTGGCTGCGAGTGTCCGCGGGTTCAACTGGCGGTTCGGCTACCGGGGGGACTGGTGCTTCGACCGCCCGCCCCGGACGGACCAGCTCAGGCCGGCGCCGGATCACCGGAGCCTCAACGCCCGGTGACAGGCTTTCACGGGAGGGCGGCGCTGCGGTCTCGGGCTCCTGCGGCGGCTGCGCCAGTACTGGCCACTCGGCCGGCAGGCGTGGCGGCGCGTGTGTCAGTGGCTCGCGTGGCAGCCAGGAGCTGATGCCCATGGCTTGCAGATATCCCAGTCGTGTAGGCTCCAGCATCAAACGTCAGCCGCCTGCGGATGGGCTTTGTAAGCCCCAGCCTGCATCAGGTTCAGCGCATTGATATAGGCCTTGGCCGATGCCACGACGATATCGGTATCGGCCCCGTTGCCATTGACGATACGTCCGGCCTTTTCCAGTCGCACGGTCACCTCACCCTGGGAGTCGGTGCCTTCGGTAATCGCGTTGACCGAGTACAGTTGCAGGGTGGCCTGCGAACCGATGATCTTCTCGATGGCCTTGAACGTGGCATCGACCGGCCCGGAGCCCTGGGCCCGTGCCTCGCGCTCTTCGCCATCGACACTGATCTGGACATAGGCCTCGGGCACCTCGCCCATCCGTGAAGCCACCTCCAGATGCACCAGCCGGGTGTGTTCAACCACCTCGGTCAAGGTATCGCTGACCAGCGCCTGCAGATCCTCGTCAAAGATCTCGTGCTTGCGGTCAGCCAGTTGCTTAAAACGGGCAAAGGCGGCGTTCAGCTCTTCACCGCTGAGCTGAATACCCAGCTCTTCCAGCCGCGAGCGGAAGGCGTTGCGCCCGGACAGTTTACCCAGCGACAGTTTGTTAGTGTGCCAGCCGACCGACTGGGCACTCATGATTTCGTAGGTTTCGCGATGCTTGAGCACCCCGTCCTGATGAATCCCGGACTCATGGGCAAAAGCGTTGGCGCCGACAATCGCCTTGTTCGGCTGGACCGGGAAACCGGTAATGCCCGACACCAGGCGCGAGGTACTGAGAATATTTTCGGTGACGATCCCGGTGCTGACACCCAATACGTCATGGCGGGTCTTGATCGCCATCACGATCTCTTCCAGCGAGGCATTGCCGGCCCGCTCGCCCAGACCATTGATGGTGCATTCGACCTGACGCGCACCAGCCGTCACTGCCGCCAGCGAGTTGGCCACCGCCAGCCCCAGATCATTATGACAGTGCACCGAAAAGACCGCCTGATCGGCATTCGGCACCCGCTCGATGATCGCCCGGATGGTCTCGGCGAACTGGTGCGGAATGGCGTAGCCAACGGTATCGGGAATGTTGATGGTGCGAGCGCCGGCAGCGATTGCAGCTTCGATGATCCGGCACAGGAAGTCGATTTCCGAGCGCCCGGCATCTTCGCAGGAGAACTCCACATCCGCGCACAGGTTGCGTGCACGCTTGACCGCGCGCACCGCCTGCTCGACAACCTGATCAGGCTCGAGCTTGAGCTTGTACTGCATATGGATCGGGCTGGTGGCAATGAAGGTATGAATGCGGCCACTGTTGGCCCCGGCCAGCGCCTCGGCGGCGCGATCGATATCGGCATCCACCGCCCGTGACAGACTGCACACGGTGCTGTCTTTGATGGTATCGGCAATCGCCTTGACCGCCTCGAAATCGCCGGGACTGGCAATAGCGAAGCCGGCCTCAATCACATCGACCCGCAGCTTCTCCAGCGCCTTGGCAATACGCAGCTTCTCTTCTTTGGTCATGGACGCGCCGGGGCTCTGTTCACCATCGCGCAGAGTGGTGTCGAATATGATCACACGGTCCTGACTCATCGGTCTGTCTCCTCGATTTTGCATCCCCATACTATAACTCATCCACTATGAAGACGGTGCTTTGAGCCGGCGTGCAAGCGGACTACCTGCGTTACAGTTATGACCGGACAACACCCGTGTGACTGGCTGTTCACAGCGTGACGCAGCAGGGTTTAACCTAGGGCCATACAACCTTGATCCAGATAACGACAACCAGTACGGCAAGGGGGCTAAGGCATGTTCGATCGGCACTATCAGGTATGGCCGGATCAGGTACCCAGGCAGCTTGAACTGCCCAACACCAATCTGTTCCACAACATCACGGTATCGGCGCTGCGCTACCCCGAGCACCCGGCGATCCTGTACTACGGCTCGGCAATCAGCTATCGCCAACTGCTCACCGAGGCCGAAGCACTGGCTGGCTATCTGCAGCAGGCCGGCGTCAAGGCCGGCGACCGTGTCCTGCTGTATATGCAGAACAGCCCGCAGTACATCATCGGCTTCTTCGCCATCCTGCGCGCCAATGCTGTCGTGGTGCCGGTCAACCCGATGAACCGCAGCGCCGAACTGGCCTATCTGATCGACGATACCCAGGCCCAGGTCGCACTCTGCGCCGAAGAACTGCTGGAGTTCATCGCCCCGCAAGTAGGCATCAGCCATCTGCGAGAAATACTGGTCACGGCCTATAGCGAATACCTGAGCGAGCCGACCGACTTGTCGCTACCCGAAGCGGTTCTGCTCAAGCCCAGTGCTAGCGTTTCAACTGGAGTGACCCGCTGGCAACAGGCCCTGGCAGCCGCTTGTGCACCACCACCTCTGAGTGCCGGCCCCGATGATCTGGCGGTAATCCCCTACAGCTCCGGCACCACAGGCAATCCCAAGGGCTGCGCCCACACCCATCACAGCGTACTGGCCTCAGCGGTATACGGTGCGGTCTGGACCAACGCCCAGCATGACGTGGTACACCTGGTCTCAGTCCCGATGTTTCACGTCACCGGCATGCAGTCGTGCATGAACAGCACCCTGTATGTCGGCGGCACGCTTGTGGTGATGACTCGCTGGGACCGCAAGGTCGCCGCCGAACTGATCCAGCGCCACCAGGTCACCACCTGGCGCAACATCTCGACCATGGTAGTCGACATGCTAAGCGACCCAGATATCGATAACTACGATATCAGCAGCCTGCGAGGCATCGGTGGCGGTGGCGCGGCCATGCCAGCCGCCGTTGCACATAAGCTAGAGGCCAAGACCGGGCTGATTTACATGGAGGGCTATGGCCTATCGGAAACCATGGCCGCCACCCACGCCAATCCGTTCCAGGCCTGCAAGGCCCAGTGCCTGGGTATCCCAACCATCGGAGTGGATTCGCGAGTGATCAACGTCGATACCCTGGAGCAGCTTGGCCCGCATGAAACTGGCGAAATCGTCATGGCCGGCGAGCAGATCTTCCAAGGCTACTGGAACAAGCCCGAAGCCACCGCCGAAGCCTTCATCGAACTGGATGGCAAGCGCTTCTTCCGCTCCGGCGATCTGGGCTATTACGACGAACAGGGCTATTTTTTCCTGGTCGACCGGGTCAAACGCATGATCAACGCCTCTGGCTACAAGGTCTGGCCCGCCGAAGTCGAGTCGCTGATGTATGCCCACCCAGCCATCCGCGAGGTCTGCATCATATCTATGCCGCATCCTCGCCGGGGTGAAACGGTCAAGGCAGTTGTGGTCCCGGCCGCCGATCAGCAACCCAGCGGCGAAGACATCATCACCTGGTGCCATGAACACATGGCTGCCTACAAGTGTCCGGAAGTCGTCGAACTGGTCGACAGCATCCCGCGCTCGGCGACTGGCAAGATCATGTGGCGTCAGCTACAGGAACAGGAATGGGCCAAAGCCACTCAGCCGGCCTGACCCAACTCGCGTCCGGACTGGCCAACAGCCTGGACGCGAATTACTGGCGACGTAATAACCGTTGGCCGACAACGAGGCCCAGAGCAATCCACGCCAACATGCCCAACGTGCTCCCCCACGGGCTGCGCAAAGGTGCCGGTTGCCATTGATGCGAGGGAATCCGGGCAAAATCTGCCAATCAGTAAGAGAGGGTTTTCATAAGCCCAATAAAAAACCCCGCCGATTGGCGGGGTTTCCTATTTTGTGCTTGACGATGACCTACTCTCACATGGGGAAGCCCCACACTACCATCGGCGATGCGTCGTTTCACTGCTGAGTTCGGAATGGGATCAGGTGGTTCCAACGCTCTATGGTCGTCAAGCAATTCTTTAGCGGTGTCGTGTTAGCTGGTAGCTTTCACGCCATCGCGAATTGGGTGTTGTGATTGAAGCACATGCTAGGTTTGCAATCTCATGTGGAGTTCCACATTGTCTGTACGGTGTCTTGCCACACCCCAGATTGCTTGGGTGTTATATGGTCAAGCCACACGGGCAATTAGTACTGGTTAGCTCAACGCCTCACAACGCTTACACACCCAGCCTATCAACGTCGTAGTCTTCGACGGCCCTTTAGGGGAGTCAAGCTCCCGGTGAGATCTCATCTTGAGGCAAGTTTCCCGCTTAGATGCTTTCAGCGGTTATCTTTTCCGAACGTAGCTACCCGGCAATGCGTCTGGCGACACAACCGGAACACCAGAGGTTCGTCCAACCCGGTCCTCTCGTACTAAGGTCAGCCCCTCTCAAATCTCAAACGTCCACGGCAGATAGGGACCGAACTGTCTCACGACGTTCTAAACCCAGCTCGCGTACCACTTTAAATGGCGAACAGCCATACCCTTGGGACCGGCTTCAGCCCCAGGATGTGATGAGCCGACATCGAGGTGCCAAACACCGCCGTCGATATGAACTCTTGGGCGGTATCAGCCTGTTATCCCCGGAGTACCTTTTATCCGTTGAGCGATGGCCCTTCCATACAGAACCACCGGATCACTAAGACCTACTTTCGTACCTGCTCGACGTGTTGGTCTCGCAGTCAAGCGCGCTTTTGCCTTTATACTCTACGCACGATTTCCGACCGTGCTGAGCGCACCTTCGTACTCCTCCGTTACTCTTTGGGAGGAGACCGCCCCAGTCAAACTACCCACCATACACTGTCCTCGATCCGGATAACGGACCAGAGTTAGAACCTCAAAGTTGCCAGGGTGGTATTTCAAGGTTGGCTCCACGCAGACTGGCGTCCACGCTTCAAAGCCTCCCACCTATCCTACACAAACAAATTCAAAGTCCAGTGCAAAGCTATAGTAAAGGTTCACGGGGTCTTTCCGTCTAGCCGCGGATACACTGCATCTTCACAGCGATTTCAATTTCACTGAGTCTCGGGTGGAGACAGCGCCGCCATCATTACGCCATTCGTGCAGGTCGGAACTTACCCGACAAGGAATTTCGCTACCTTAGGACCGTTATAGTTACGGCCGCCGTTTACCGGGGCTTCGATCAAGAGCTTCGCCGAAGCTAACCCCATCAATTAACCTTCCGGCACCGGGCAGGCGTCACACCCTATACGTCCACTTTCGTGTTTGCAGAGTGCTGTGTTTTTAATAAACAGTTGCAGCGGCCTGGTATCTTCGACTGGCATGGGCTTACGGAGCAAGTCCTTCACCCTCACCAGCGCACCTTCTCCCGAAGTTACGGTGCCATTTTGCCTAGTTCCTTCACCCGAGTTCTCTCAAGCGCCTTGGTATTCTCTACCTGACCACCTGTGTCGGTTTGGGGTACGATTTCTAGTTACCTGAAGCTTAGAGGCTTTTCCTGGAAGCATGGCATCAACCACTTCGCATTCTAAAAGAACGCTCGTCATCAGTTCTCGGCCTTGAGATCCCGGATTTGCCTAAGATCTCGGCCTACCACCTTAAACACGGACAACCAACGCCGTGCTGGCCTAGCCTTCTCCGTCCCCCCATCGCAGTAACTAGAAGTACGGGAATATTAACCCGTTTCCCATCGACTACGCCTTTCGGCCTCGCCTTAGGGGTCGACTCACCCTGCGTCGATTAACGTTGCGCAGGAACCCTTGGTCTTCCGGCGAGGGAGTTTTTCACTCCCTTTGTCGTTACTCATGTCAGCATTCGCACTTCTGATACCTCCAGCCAACTTCTCAATTGACCTTCACAGGCTTACAGAACGCTCCTCTACCGCTCATCCTAAGATGAACCCGTAGCTTCGGTGTATGGTTTGAGCCCCGTTACATCTTCCGCGCAGGCCGACTCGACTAGTGAGCTATTACGCTTTCTTTAAAGGATGGCTGCTTCTAAGCCAACCTCCTAGCTGTCTAAGCCTTCCCACATCGTTTCCCACTTAACCATAACTTTGGGACCTTAGCTGACGGTCTGGGTTGTTTCCCTTTTCACGACGGACGTTAGCACCCGCCGTGTGTCTCCCGTGCTCGCACTCGCTGGTATTCGGAGTTTGCATCGGTTTGGTAAGTCGGGATGACCCCCTAGCCGAAACAGTGCTCTACCCCCAGCGGTGATACACGAGGCGCTACC
>NZ_CP020100.1:680000-762500 GCF_002056295.1 Halopseudomonas phragmitis
CTGGATCAGGGCTATCCTGCGCCAGCAAGGCCTGCATCTGGCCCTTGAGCTCCTGCATCTCCTGCATCCGGGCCCGATGCTGTTCCGGCATGGCCGCATCGGCCATCCCGCCTTCCATCGGCATCTCGCCCATCATCATGCAGGGCCCCATACCCTGCTTCATCATCCCGCCGTGCTTGTCGTGCATCTGGTTCATCATGCCCTGGGCCAAGGCCATGAACGACGCTCCCGCCAGCCCGATAGCCAAGCTCAGGCCAACCATACGCTTACGTTGCAAACTCATCATGATCGCGCTCCCCACAGGCCTGCGCCTGCTAAATTACCTATGTGTGAAAACGCCCCGGACGGGGCCAGCCGGTCCCGCGGTGCCACTCAAGGCCGCAGGCGCTGGGTTAACAGGTAAAGGGGCCGCCTGGCGACGCGAGGGGATTGGCGCGCAATCGGCAGTACGGACACCACCGACCATTGGCAGACAGGGTTAGCCATCGGGAAGTAGTGCCCCGCACCAGGCTCGGTACGTTCGGCACGCGGCAAGAGCGCAGGAGCTAGATGTTCCGTGTCTTGATGGTGGCAGTCGGGCCGCTCATCGCTCAGCCACAGCGCAGCTCCGGACTCGAGCCCGGCGGTCTCGGACAAACGAGGCACATCGGCGTGGGACCCGACATGAGCCAAGGCCATCGGCGACGCCAGCAGCAACATCAACCACAGCAGCACCCTCCCAACCCATGGCGGGCAGGGTGAACGCGTAGTGCTGAAGACATCCAAAGGCATGGACATAGGCGTCTCTCGGCTTAGTACAGATTTACTCTACACCCTTGAACTGTCGGACCCTTGATACAGATCAAGATAGCCGTACATCGCCCAGCCCGCCGATTCTGTCGGGCAGTTGGGCATCGCCAGCCAATCGGTTAAACTGTGCGCTTGATTTCCCGCCATGCCGAGTGGCACCCAGAGCACTGTTTAATGCCTAGCACCTTCCACGAAATACCCCGTGAACGCCCCAGCACGCCCTTGCTGGACAGCATTGACGACACCGCACGCCTGCGTGAGCTGGACGAAGAACTGTTGCCGGTACTGGCCGATGAACTGCGGGCGTTCCTGCTCTGGACAGTGGGCCAGACTGGCGGTCATTTCGGCGCGGGGCTTGGCGTGGTCGAACTCACCGTTGCTCTGCATTATGTCTACCAGACCCCGGAAGACCGGCTGATCTGGGACGTTGGCCATCAGGCCTATCCACACAAGATCCTGACCGGTCGGCGCGAGCAGATGGCGACCCTGCGCCAGAAAGACGGCCTGGCGGCCTTCCCGCGCCGCTGCGAAAGCCCATATGACACCTTCGGCGTCGGTCACTCCAGTACCTCGATCAGCGCCGGGCTGGGCATGGCCCTTGCCGCCCGCCTTCAAGGGCTCGAGCGCCGCACGGTCGCAGTCATCGGCGATGGCGCACTGACCGCCGGCATGGCCTTCGAGGCGCTCAACCATGCCTCCGACGTCGAGCCCGACATGCTGGTCGTGCTCAACGACAACGACATGTCGATCTCGCGCAATGTCGGAGGCATGTCCAACTACCTGGCCAAGATCCTGTCCAGCAGCACCTACGCGCACATGCGCGAAGGCAGCAAGAAGGTCCTGTCGAAGATTCCCAAGGCCTGGGAGCTGGCGCGACGCACCGAGGAACACGCCAAGGGCATGCTGGTGCCCGGCACCCTGTTTGAGGAACTGGGCTGGAACTACATTGGCCCGATCGATGGCCATGATCTGCCGACCCTGATCACCACCCTGCGCAACATGCGCAGCCTCAAGGGTCCGCAGTTCCTGCATGTGATCACCAAGAAAGGCAAGGGCTTCTCACCGGCCGAAGCCGACCCGATCGGTTACCACGCCATCACCAAGCTCGAGCCCAAACCGGCCAGTAACGGCATGAGCAAGCCAAAGTTCTCCAACGTGTTCGGCCAGTGGCTGTGCGACATGGCCGCCGAGGACTCACGGCTGATTGGCATCACGCCTGCCATGAAGGAAGGCTCGGACCTGATTGCCTTCAGCGAGCGCTTCCCCGAGCGTTACTTCGATGTAGCGATTGCCGAACAGCATGCCGTGACTCTGGCCGCCGGCATGGCCTGTGAAGGCGCCAAGCCGGTGGTAGCGATTTATTCGACCTTCCTGCAACGGGCCTACGATCAGTTGATCCATGATGTCGCAGTGCAGGATCTGGACGTACTGTTCGCCATCGACCGCGCCGGTCTGGTTGGCGAAGACGGCCCCACCCACGCCGGCAGCTTCGACCTGTCATATCTGCGCTGCCTGCCCAACATGCTGGTCATGGCCCCGGCCGACGAGAATGAAACCCGGCAGATGCTGACCACCGGTTATCTGCACAACGGCCCGGCGGCGGTACGTTACCCGCGCGGCACTGGCCCCGGCGTGGCGATCGATCCCGAGCTCAAACCCCTGCCAATCGGCAAGGGCGTTATCACCCGCCAGGGCAGCCGGGTCGCCATTCTGTGCTTTGGCACCCTGCACGCCAACGCGCTGCTGGCCGCCGAATCACTGGATGCCAGCGTCGCCAACATGCGCTTCGTCAAACCGCTGGACGGCGAACTGATCCGCCAACTCGCCAGCAGCCATGAACTGCTGGTTACGGTTGAAGAGAACGCCGTGATGGGTGGCGCCGGCAGTGCCGTCAACGAGTGGCTGCACGCTGAAGGCCTCAACATTCCGGTGCTCAACCTGGGCCTGCCGGACAGTTATGTCGAGCATGCCAAACCTCGGCAAATGCTGGCCGAGTGCGGACTGGACGCCGCCGCTCTGGAACAGCGCATCCGCCAACGCCTGAGCAGCCTGACCAGCGACGACCAGCCATCGGCTGCGCTTGACCCGGTCAGCGCAAAGTCATAGAGTCCCCCCGCTTCCAGAAGTACTGGGTGCCCGGCCTGGCTTGATCAAGCCACCGGGTGAAACGGGAAGTCGGTGCAACCCCGACGCTGCCCCCGCAACGGTAAAGGATCGCAGGCTAACACCTGCAGGGAAACCACAACGCCACTGTGCTTTTACGGCATGGGAAGGCGGTTTCTTCACATCCTGAGCCCGGAGACCGGCCCAGTATTCCAGGGAACGCCCTTATGGCGTTCCCAGGGGAGCTGCTGAAAACGTCAGCGAGGCAGGCAAGACAAGGCCATTTTTAACGCCGTATTGCCAACGCAGCTAGTTTTCAGGGGCTCACCTGCTGAGGTGCCGCGGAGGGCGGCACTGGTCAGCGTGCGGCCGCCCCCGGTGCATTGCGCCGACCGCCCTCCTGACTTCCCGCCCTCCTCAAAAGCCTGACCTTTTGAGGACCGATAATGAAAAAATTTCTGCCCCTGACTCCTGCCCTGCTGGCCGCCAGCATCGTCCAGGCCAATACCGCCATCGACCTGCCGGATACCGTGATCACTGCTTCGCGGATTGAGCAGCCTCGCGAAGCCGCCCTGGCGGCCAACAGCGTGTTTACCCGTACCGATATCGAGCGCCTGCAGGCCCGCAGCGTTCCGGAATTGCTCAGCCGGGTACCGGGCCTGCAGCAGAACAACAATGGCGGGATTCCGGCCTACTTCCTGCGCGGCAGCAACACCGCGCAAACGCTGGTTCTGGTCGACGGTCAGCGCATTGCCTCCACGACCAGCGGCATTGCTCGCCTGGACTACCTGAATATCGATAATATCGAGCGGGTCGAGGTCATTCGTGGCCCACGCTCCTCGCTGTATGGTGCCGACGCCATCGGCGGCGTTATTCAGATCTTCACCCGCCAGGGCGAGCCCGGCCTCAACCCCAGCGTGCGCCTGGGCTTTGGCAGCAACCATACAGTTGAGCGCAACCTGACCCTCAGCGGCGGTGACCAGCAGACCCGCTACATGCTTGGCGCCACCCTGGATGAAAGCCGTGGCTTCGACCGCACCACCGACAAGCAGGGCAATGACCGTGACCGCGACGGCCAGCGCAACAAGGCGCTGATGCTGCGTCTGGACCACAGTTTCAATGCTGACTGGCAAGCCGGGCTCAGCCTCAACGACCAGCGTGGCAAGAACGAATTCGACGATGCCTATGAATTGTTCCCCGGCTTTCCCGAAGACCAGTTCCGGGTCAGCAGCTATAACGGCCACCTGCAAGGTCAGTTGACCGAGATCTGGCAAAGCCGCCTGGAGCTCGGCCAAAGCTATGACCGCAACAAGACGGTTGGCTCCGGCAGCCCATGGAACGATGGCCGCATCGAAACCACCCGGCATTCAGCCAGTTGGCTCAACCACCTGCAACTCAGCCCGGAACAGCGCCTGAGCGTTGGCAGCGACTGGCACCGCGACCGCCTGTCCTCGACCAACGCCTACACCAAGACGCGCCGGGAGAATCTGGCCGGTTTCATCCAGCACAGCTGGACCCAGCAGAACTTTGCCACCGAACTGGGTGTGCGCCACGACGACAACCAGCACTTCGGCAATCACAGCAGCTGGAACGCCGCGCTGGCCGTACCGGCTGGCGACCGCCAGCAATGGATTCTGAGCTACGCCGAAGGCTTCCGCGCCCCCACCTTCAATGACCTGTATGCGCCTCCGGGCTGGGGCGGCAACCCGGACCTGGATCCCGAGCGGTCAAAAAGCTGGGAACTGCAATGGCGCGCCGAAGTGCTCGACAGCCAGCTCGAAGCCTCGCTGTATCGCAACGACATCAAGGACCTGATCACCTGGAATAGCAGCACCTTCCAGATGGACAACATCAACAAGGCCCGCGTCAACGGCTTCGAGGCCGCCATCAGCCGCGACCTGTTCGGCTGGTCGAGCCGCACTGCCATCAGCTTCATCGACCCACGCGACCGGGCCACTGGCAAAACCTTGCAACTGCGCGCCCGCCGGCACCTGAGCCTGGATTTGGATCGCAGCTTTGGCGACCTGTCCTTTGGCAGCACCTGGCAGCTGTTCAGCCAGCGCTACACTGATCCGGCCAACAGCGACACCCTGGCCGGTTACGGCACCCTGGACCTGCGCGCCAGTTGGCGAGCCAGCCCGGCGCTGCGCTGGGACCTGAAGCTGAGCAATGTGCTGGACCGCGACTACCACCTGGGCACCTACTCACGTCCCACGGGTTTCTGGCCGGCGCCGTCGATTGACCACCCCTACCGCGAACAGGGTCGCAGCGCCTTGCTGGCCGTGACCTGGACTCCACAGCTGTAACCACCCTGCAACTGACGGCCCGATCTGACTCGGGTCGTCAGTTGGTCGCCTGCGGCTTGCCGCGCCAAGCACCAGTTAAGGCATAATGCGCGCTTGGTTTTCATCGCATCGGATGCCGCATGTTCTTCACCGACGAGCGCCAGCACTTCTTCCGCCCGCTCACCAGCAAATACCGCGAACAGATCGTCGAATGCCTGCGCCTGCTGCACGAGCGGCTGTACAGCGCCCGCGCCGACTATGGCGAATCACCGCGCCGCGATCAGGTCCTGGATATCTTCTGCGAAGCCCTGGAGCGTGCCCCGCTGCTCGATGGCGATGACCAGGACAGCGGCCGGTTCAAGAACAACCGCGAGCAGGCCAACTGGATTCTCAACAGCCTGATCGAGCATGGCTGGCTGGAGCGCCAGGTCGACCAGGCCAGCTTTCAGTCCAGCTACCCGTTCAGCCGCCTGGGCCGGCTGTTCACCCTGCCGCTAGTCGAGGCCGACGGGCGCAGTGTACGCACCCGCCACCGCAATACCCGCAACACCCTCAACGCCCTAAGCGCCTTCGCCGAGCATGGCGAAGTCTACGACCTGCTCGATGCCCATGAATACTCCGAGCGGATCATCGCCGACTTCAGCGACATCATTGCCGAGCTGGAAGAGCGCAAGCGCGAACTGGTACGCGAGGTTGAAGCCCGGCAACTGGTACAGCAGGCCAGCGACCAGTTCTTCGAATTCATGGAGCGACGCTTTCAGCCCGACCTGGCCATTCGCCTGTCGGCCGACAGTGTCGAACGTCACCGCGAGCGCATCCTCGAGCTGCTCGAACGGATTCGGCGCAAACCCAGGGACTGGAAAGCCCATGCCGAACGCGAACTGCGGCGCCTGGCCCCTGACCTGCTGAGCGATGAGCGCAGCTCGGTGCTGTGGCAATTGCTCGATGCGATCGACAGCCGCCTGCGCAATGCCTCGGACATCATGCTGCCAGCCCTGCGCAAGACCTTGCAGAGCTTTACCCAGCGCGCCGACCTGATCATCCGCCAGCTCAGCTACCTGCACAGCCAGCAGCACAGCGACATCGTTGGCCTGTGCCGGGAGTTGTCCAATCTGCCCGAAGCCGAGCAGAGCGCCCGCCTGCAAGCCGCCGGCGAGCTCATGGCCGGCGTCGGTCTGGGCCTGCTCGACCCCGGCCAATTGCGCCTGCGCGAGCGCCGCGAGCGGCCACCAGTGCAAAGCCTGATGAGCGACCCCGGCGCCCCGGATGACGACACCCTGCACGAACTGGCCACCCAGCAGCGCCTGGACAAGGCCTTCAACATCAACGCCAGCGGCCTGCGCGACTACCTGCGCAACGCCCTGGCCGGGCGCCAGCGAATCGACAGTCGTGACCTGCCGATCACCAGCGCCAGCGATCTGCTGGCACTCAGTCACCTGATCGAACTGGCCGGCGCCGAACATGCCGCCCGCGGCCTGCAGGTACGCATCGAGCCCAGTGGCCAGACGATTACCGACGAAACCTATTTCAGCCGCCGCGACGGCTTCATTATCGAACTGGAACACGACGACCATGCGTGAAGCCCTGAACGCCCAACTGGCCGAACGCGGCCTGAGCAGTGAGGAGTTTTCCGAGCTGATGATCCGCCTGCTTGATCGCGGTGTGCTGTGCCGTGACGACAGCAAGCGTGAGGCCGAGCTCTATGACCGCTTCTTGCAGGTACGCGAACTGGTCGAGGATTACCTTGAGATACTGCGCATCCGCCTGCTGCACGAGCCGCGCTTCAACCTGCTGCGGCTGTTCCCACCCGGTGCCGAAGTGCCCGGCCTGGCTGACAGCGACGACGATTTTCGCACCGGCCTGCGCCAGCGCCTGAACCAACAGGAAGTGGCCCTGATCCTGGTGCTGCGCGCCGAATACGACAAGGCCCTGCGCGAAGGTCAGGTCGACGAGCAGGGCCAGGTGCTGCTGACCCTGGAAGCCCTCAACCTCAGCAGCCGCAACCTGCTGGGCAAACCGCTGCCGGAAAGTCTCAGCGAGCGCCAGGCGCTGTTGCGCCGCCTTCGCCAACTGCGACTGATCCGCAGCCCCGGTGACAACAGCAGTGAAGAGGATGCCTGGCTGCTGATCCGCCCCGGCATTCTCAGCCTGGTCACCGACAGCGCCCTGAATCAACTGGCCAGCCCCGAGGCCGACGACCTGGACGAGGACGCGCCCTGATGTATCTGAAACGCTCAATCACCGTGAACTGGGGCAACCTGCCGGTCGAAGAACTGGAGTACGGCCCGGTCAACCTGTTTTCCGGCGGCAACGGCTCGGGCAAGACCACCGCCGCCGATGCCCTGCAAACCCTGATGACCGCCGCCCACGACAACCTGTTCAACTACAACCCCGGGCAGGACGAAACCACCCAGCGTGGGCGCGGCGGCAAGCAGGTGCGGACCCTGGCCTCCTACGTGCTGGGCTGTGACGATGGTGCCTACGCCCGGCCCTGGGATACCGACGGCTACATCGCCGGCGTGTTCCACCCGACCCAAGGCGAAAGCGCCGAGCCCTTTACCGCAGTCATCGGCGTGCGCGCCCACCTCGACAGCGCCGGCAGCAGCCGCCAGGCTCGCCAGAACGAACTGCTGCTGATGATCGTTCCCGGTGAAATGCTGTCGCTGTCGCATCTAGTGCGCGAGGCCGACGACGGCCGCCACGTGGTCCCGGTTACCGAACTCCCGACCCTGTTGCGCCGCCAGTTCGGCAAGGCCGGCGTCGAACTCTACGAGCGCAAAAGCGCCTATCTGGCCCGGCTGTATGGCGCACTGCGCGGGCGCCGTGATGCGGTATCGATACGCGAGGCCAAGAATGCCGCACGCACCTTCGCCAACTTCATGGCCTACAAACCGGTCAAGTCGATCGACCAGTTCGTCGCCGAAGAAGTACTGGAAGCCCGCGACTTTGGCGACACCATCCGGCGGATTCGCGAACTGCTGCGCACCGTGCACGGCATGGAGCAGGAAGCCGGCCGCTTGCGTGATGCCGTGGCCCTGCTCCAGCAGTCACGCGATCAGGCCGACCAGTACCTGGAAGGCTGGCTCGAGCGCACCGGGCTCGACTATGCCGCCGCAGCCCAAACCTGGCGGCAGAATCAGAAACAGTATCTGGCGGCCAAGGACGAACAGCGCCAACTGGCGGCGCGCCTGGCCAGCAATCTCGACGAACAGCGCCTGACCAACGAGCGCCTGGAGCAGGCCCATCAGGAGCTGGTGCAACTGGAAGCCCGGCGCCAGGGCATCCCGGCCCTGCACAACAAGGACCAACTGGAAAGTCGCCAGCGCCAGCTGCATGAGCAGTTACAGACCGGGGTCGCCCCGCTGCTGCAACAGGCCCGCCAGCGCGACCAGAACGTCGCAGCCCTGCGCAGCCTGCAGCAACTGCTCAGCCAGCACAGCTTGGGCCTGGAACTGCCGCAACTGGCCAGCCGTGGCTGGCGGGAAACCAGCCAGGCAGTACTGACCGCCGAACAGCAACCAGTGGCCGATCTCAACCAGTTGCTGGCCCGCGACTGGATCGACCTCAGCCCGCTGGATGCCGGCCTGGACGCCATTCGCAGCCAGCAGCACAGCCACAACCTGCTGGCCGAACACCTGTACGCCGAGGGCAGCGACGGCATCAGTCTGCTGCAGAAGGTTGACCGGCTGGGCCAGGAGCGCGCCGCCGCAGTCACCAGCCTGGAGCGCCAGGTCAGCCAGTGCGAACAACAGATCAGCACCCTGCGCGCCAGCCGGGTCAGCTATCCCGGTTATGTCGAAGACGCCCTGCGCGCCATTCGCCAGCAGTGCCCGCAGGCCGACCCGCGGGTCCTGTGCGATTATGTCGAAGTGCTCGACCCGGACTGGCAAATGGCGATCGAGGGCTATATCGGCGGCAGCCGCTTCGCCATTCTGGTCGAACCGGCCTTCGAGGCCGAAGCCATCCGTATCGTCCGCCAGCTCAGCAGCCGCGAACGCAACCGCGCCCGGGTGATTCAGGGCGACAAGGCCCGCCAGGATGCCGAACGGCTCAGCGTACCGGAGGATTCGATCCTCAAGGTCATGCGCTTTGGCCACAAGATTGCCGAGTACTACCTGCGCGCCTCCTATGCCGGGGTACAGCGTGTCGAGCATGCCGATGCGCTGCGCCAGACCCGCCGCGGCATCACCCGCGAAGGACTGGGTTCGGGCAACTATGCGCTGTTCCGCTGCGATATCGACGACAGCCAACTGGTGTTCGGTGCCGAAGCCCGCGAGCGCAATCTGCGTGCCCAGGAAAGCCAGCTGGAACAGTTGCACCTGCAACGTCACGCCCTGCGTCAGCAACAGCAGGCACTGCAGCAACTGGCCCAGTTGCTGAACCAGATCAAACCACTGGACTACGCGGCCCGGGCCAGCGCTCTGCTCGATTGCCAGCGCCAGCTCCGCGAACTCGAACAGCAACTGGACAGTCTCGATCTGGGCAGCCACGGCGACCTGGACGACCAACAGTCGCGAGTCAACCAGCGCTACCGCGAACTCGAACAACGCCAGCGCGAACTGCTCGAAGAGCATGGCCGGCTGGACGAAAAACACCGCCAGCTCAGCCAGCGGATCAACCAGCTGGCCGACCAGAGCGACACCCTGCTGGAAGCCAAGGACGCTGCCGAACAGCATCTGCTGGAAGCCGCCAGCGGCCTGCCCGGCCTGGATCCGCAGCAGCGCCTGGAGCAGCTCGACGCCATGCTAGAACAGGCCCACAGCCCCTTCGACTTCGTCGCCGACAGCGCCACCCTGACCACTCGTCTGCACCAGCAGGCGATCAGTCTGGAGCGCGCCATCGAGCAGTACAACCAGCAGTCCCAGCCGGCTGACCAGTTGCTGCACGACTGCGCCGACGAACTGCACAGCCTTGGTTTTTTCCGCCATATCGGCGGCCTGCAGCGCCAGCTCGACAACCTCTACAATCGCCTGCGCAACAACGTCCTGCTGGAAAAGCAGAACCAGCTGGCCAGCCTGCGCGACAGCTTCAACACCACCTTCGTCAGCGACCTGTGCCATGAAATCCACCAGGCCATCAACGACGGCCGGCGGATTCTGGAACAACTGAACCTGGAGCTGGAACACCACCAGTTCGGTGCCGACCGCGAGCGCTTCCAGTTCGACTGGGACTGGTTGCCCGAATACAAGGAATACTGGGATTTCTTCCAGGAAGTAATGCAGATGCCCAACCTGGGTGATGGCGCCAGCCTGTTCGACAGCAATCTGTCCGAACGCGCCGCCAGCATCCGCGACCGGCTGCTGTCGCTGCTGCTCGATGGTGACGAGCAGCAGGCCCTGCGCGAGCTGGAGCGGCTCAGCGACTACCGCCGCTACCGCCGCTACGACATTCTCAAGCACCCCCAGGGCAAGCCGGCGATCCGCCTCAGCGAATACGGCACCGGCTCAGGTGGGCAGTTGGAAACCCCGGCCTATATCATTCGCGCCGCCGCCGTGACCAGCGCCTTCCGCTTCAATGAGGGCGACAGCCACCTGCGCATGGTGATCGTCGATGAAGCCTTCATGCACATGGACGAAACCCGCTCACGCGAGGTGATCGGCTACTTGACCGAAACCCTGGGGCTGCAACTGATCTTCATCATGCCGACCAGCAAGGCCGGTCCCTTCCTCGACCTGATCAGCAACCAGTTCGTGTTCAGCAAGGTGCCCAGCCGTCAGCCGGTCGGTGAACTCAACACCCGGGTACTGCTCGACCGGCAACAACTCAACCGCGAAAGGGTGGCCGAGCTGTGGGCCCAGCATCGACGAGTCATCCGCCAGCAGGGGATGCTGGACTTTATGGAAGAACTGGTTTGAGTGACCGCGCTCAGGCTTTCTTGCCTGGGCGCTGGTCCTTGATCAGCAACTGATTGTTCTCGCGCTTGATCGTGAACAGGCCGATGCCCTCAAGCAGCCCGCTGAATTTGCTGTAGCCATAGTTGCGCGGATCGAACTCGGGCATCTGCTTGGCCAACTGACTACCCACCGGCCCCAGGTTGGCCCAGCCCTCATCATCCGAAGCGGCCTCGATGGCCTGACGCAACTGATGACACAGCTTGGTATCCTGACGCAGCTCCTGCGCACTCTTGCGCTTGATCGTCGCTTCTTCGGTTTCCGGGTTGCTGGTAAAGATTTCCGTGTAGATAAACCGATCGCAGGCCGCCACGAACGGCTTGGGGGTCTTGCGCTCGCCAAAACCGTAAACCACCTTGCCGGATTCGCGCAGGCGTGAGGCCAGACGGGTAAAGTCGCTGTCGCTGGATACAATACAGAAGCCACCAAACTCACCGGTATACAGCAGATCCATGGCGTCGATGATCATCGCGCTGTCGGTGGCGTTCTTGCCACTGGTATAGGCGAACTGCTGGATCGGCTGAATCGAATGCTCCAGCAGCGCCGCCTTCCACTTGCCCAGCGCCGGCGTGGTCCAGTCACCGTAGATGCGCTTGACACTGGCCACTCCAAACTTCGCCACCTCAGCCAGCAACCCCTCGACGATCGCCGGGTTGGCATTGTCCGCATCGATCAACACCGCCAGCCCCACATTGTGCCCATTGCTACCTGCACTCATAACCCGGCTCCTGCCCGTGATGGAAAGGCTCATGCTGGCATGCTTTGGCGGGCTTGAACAGCGGGCGCTATGGCCGGATCGTGTCCGCATGCGGCGCACTGAAACCGCGCTGCTCCTGCCAAACCAACTCACACAGCACCCTCACCCCCTCTACCGCAGCCGGAGTCGGACGTACCAGGGTGTTGCTGTCGAGCACGAACAGCGCCTCATGACGCACCGCCCGCAGGTGCGGAAACTGGCGCCAACGCTGGAGCCAGGGGGCGGCCAGCTTGCGCTCGTCAGCCAGCAGGATAATCACATCCGGGTCGGCGGCAATGACACTTTCCCGACCGATCTGCGGGGCCAGAATAGCCAGGTCGGCGAAGATGTTGCGGGCACCGCAGTGACGCAGGGCATCGCCCATCAACTGGGCGTCGCTGATGGTATACAGCGGGTCGTCCCAGAGCTGAATGAACACCCGGGGAGAGTCCTCGGTCAGTGGCCGGTGCAACTGCGCCAGTTGCTGGTGGTAGCTATCGACCAGTGCAGCAGCGCGGGCTTCGGTCGCGCTCAGACGACCCACCGCCAGGGTAACCTCGGCAATCTGCGCCAGGCTTTGCGGGTCAAAGCGCTCGACCCGCAGTCCCAACTGCTCCAGGCGTGCCAGCAACTCCGGCGGATTGCCGCTGGTCCAGGCCAGGACCAGATCGGGACGGGTCGCCAGAATACGCTCGACCGGCAGGCTCTGGTGGCTGCCGACCCGGGTTACAGTGGCCAGCTCGGGCGGCAGATTGCCGTCGTCAAGCACGCCGACCAGGCGCTCGCCAGCGTCGAGTTGTACGATCAGATCAGTGAGAAAAGGGGCGAGGCTGACGATCCGTTCGGCCGCCAGTGCTGGCAGGCTGACCAGCACCAGCAGTGTGGTCAGCAGCCAGCGCAGCATCACTGGTTTGCGGCCTGGACCCAGGCAGCCGGTGGGCGATACAGCAGCATCACGCCCTGGCTGGCCAGCACCAGCAGAATCAGCGGCACCAGTTCACCGGCACAGACATACTGCAGCATGCCGATCCAGCCTGGCAGCTTGGCATTGAGCAGGCCCAGCAGTTGCTGGTGATGCAGCCGCGCCCAGGCCGCTTCCGCTTCGGGCTGCTGCCCCTGACGATCAGCTTCGATCAGTGCCTGCTTGTAATACCGAAAGCGCCGCAGGGTAAGGAACACACTAGCAACCCCGACCACGAACAGCGGGATGGCCGCTTGCTCCCAGGCACCTTGCCAACTGCCAAGGAACCAGACCAGAGCAATCGGCAGGCCCAGCGAAACGACGGTCTGCAAGCGCCAGTTGCGCTGCAGGGCTTTCCAGTGCGGACGCGTATCAAACATCAGTCGGCCTCGGCCTGATGGATGTTGCCCAACATATGCCCCAGCTTGCCGGCCTTGGTCGCCAGGTACTTGCGGTTATGCGGGTTGAGACCAAACTGCAGCGGCAAACGCTCGGCTACCGGCACCCCGAACTCTTCCAGCGCCTTGACCTTACGCGGGTTGTTGGTCAGCAGTTTGAGGGTCTTGATGCCCAGATGCTCGAGCATCGGCTTGCAGATGCTGTAATCGCGCTGGTCGGCGCCAAAGCCAAGCTGCTCGTTGGCTTCGACGGTATCAGCACCGCCATCCTGCAGGTGGTAGGCGCGGATCTTGTTCATCAGGCCAATGCCCCGGCCTTCCTGGCGCAGATACAGCAGCGCCCCACGACCTTCATCGGCAATCGCTTTGAGCGCCGCCTCCAACTGGAAGCCGCAGTCGCAGCGCAGACTGAACAGCGCGTCGCCAGTCAGGCATTCGGAATGCAGCCGGCCGAGGACCGGCTGGCCATCGGCGATCTCGCCCATGGTCAGCACCACATGCTCCTTGCCGGTTTCTTCCTCGAAGAATCCGTGCATGGTGAAGGTGCCCCACGGGGTCGGCAACTTGGACGAAGCAATGAAGGTGACTGCCACACCGGACTCCTGTACAGCCGCTGCACACAAAAAGGGGCAGCCATATTAGCAGGTGCGGAACCTGACCGCGACGGTCAGAAGCCTCTGAATAGTGCCTATGGGACCTCTGAAAAACGTAGGCGAGACAGGCAAGACAAGGCAAAAACAGCCGGAAAAGCGCAGTTTACGTGTGGTAAATGAGCATTTTGAGGCTGTTTTTAACGCAGTATTGCCAACACAGGTAGTTTTTCAGAGGTTCCCTAATAGCGGCGCTCGAGCACCAGACTACTGCCCTGATCATCCATCCGCACCCGGCTGAGATAACTCATGCCCAGCAGCACCTCCAGGGGAAAGCCGCCCTCCAGCACCAGTCCCTCGACGCCGGTCAGCTCGATATCGCCGACCTTGACCCGATCCAGCCGCACCCGGTAGCCGTTGGCCTGGCCACTGGCGGTAGCGGCCTGCACCGGGGTGCCGGCAATCCGGTAGTCGATACCCAGACGCCGGGCCTGCACCGAGCTCATGGCCACGCTGGTGGCACCGGTATCAACCAGAAACTGGACACCCTGACCATTGATCGAGCCAGCGATACGGTAGTGCCCGCCATCACCGCGCGGGATACTGACCCGCTGGCGCTCCGGCTGGGCAAAGCCCTCGGTGTAATCGCGCTCAAGCCGGAACTGACGGGTCTGACCATTGATTCGCAGGGTCGCGCTGTGACTGTCGGCACTGAGCAGCTCGATACCCTGCGGCCCAGGCCGGCCGGCCCGGAGCATATGTCGCTGACCGTCGACGGTGATCACCGCCGCACCGGAAAACAAACCAACCACTCTGACCACCGGCTCGGCAAACGCCAGCGGGGCCAACAGCGCAACAGGCAGAATCAGCAAGCGTTTCATCGGGGCTCCCGAATTGATCGCATCGATGAACTCAGAATAGCGGCAGCAGCGCCCACTCGGCCAGCCACAGGACCGCCAGGGCCATGAACCCGGCGATGATATCGTCCAGCATGATGCCCAGACCGCCGTGCACATGCCGGTCAATCCAGCGAATCGGCCAGGGTTTCCAGATATCGAACAACCGGAACAGAACAAAACCGGCGAGCAGCCACGCCCAGCCGGGTGGTGCCAGCCACAGGGCGATCCACAGCCCGACAAATTCATCCCAGACGATCCCGCCGTGATCGTGCACACCCAGGTCGCGCGAGGTACGTCCGCACAGCCAGATACCGAGCAGGGTGCTGACGATCAGCACCAGGGTATAGCCTCCAGGCGGTAATTGCTGCCACAGAAGCACAAACGGCAGCGCCGCCAGGGTGCCCCAGGTTCCGGGCGCGCGCGGCATCGCGCCGCTACCAAACCCAAAGGCAAGAAAATGAATAGGGTTGCGCCACACCGATGCCGGGGTGGGTTCTCGGGACTCAGCCATCCTAGGACTCCTTGAAGTGTTGGTAACCGGGTAATGCGCTGACCCGCTCCGGCCCTTGGCCCTGATCGAGCCAGACGCCCTCGCCCGCTGCCACTTCGCCGATTACCCGCAACCACCAGCCGTCAGCCTCCAGCCGGGCTCTGTGCCTGGCAGGCAGACTGAACAGCAAGACGTAGTCATCGCCAGCGCCTAGCATCCAGTTCAGCCGCTGAGGTTCGGGCCAGCAGGCCACGGCAGCGGAACAGGGCAGATCGGCGGCACGGATATGCACGGCAACGCCGCTGGCGGCAGCCAGATGTCCGGCGTCAGCCAGCAACCCGTCGGAAATGTCCAGCCCGGCACTGGCAACACCGGCCAGTGCCATGCCCAATCCACACTGGGCTCGCGGTCGCCAGAAGCGTTGCAGCAGATAGTCGCGCCCGGCCGGATCAAGTGCTGGCGGGGCCGCCTGGCTCTGCACCAGCGCCAGCCCGGCACCAGCATCGCCCAGCGGGCCACCGACGCACAGCAGATCACCCGCCGCGGCGCCAGCACGGCGCAGCGCCTGGCCGGCGGCAACCTGGCCGAATACGGTGAGTCCAAGATTCAGCGGGCCTCGGGTGGTATCGCCGCCGATCAGGCTGATCCGGTGATCAGCGGCAGCAGCGGCCAAGCCCTCGGCAAAACCGGCCAGCCAGTCCTCGCGGACAGCAGGCAGGGTCAGCGCCAGGGTAAAGGCAAGCGGGGTGGCGGCCATAGCCGCCAGGTCACTGACCGCCACCGCCAGGGCGCGGTAGCCAAGATCGGCAGGCAGGTAGTCGAGCGGGAAATGCACCCCTTCGACCAGGCTGTCGGTGGAGATCACCAACTGCTGGCCGAGGGCAGGCTGCAGCAAGGCGGCGTCATCGCCGATGCTCTGGATGATGGCCGCCTGCGGGCCAGCCTTCTCCAGCGCTGCACTGCGAAAATAACGCCGGATCAGCTCAAACTCACCCAGCGCCATGACAACCGACTCGAGTCAGGGGCATCAACGCCCCTTGCGGGCCGCGTTGACCTCGACACTGCGTAGCCGGGGCGCCAGCTTGTCGAGAATGCCGTTGACGTACTTGTGTCCTTCGGTGGCACCGAAGGTCTTGGCCAGTTCGATGCCCTCGTTGATCACCACCTTGTAGGGCACGTCGATGCGCTTGAGCAGTTCATAGACCCCCAGACGCAGGATCGACAGTTCGATCGGGTCGACCTCGGCCACCGGCCGGTCAAGCACATCGGCCAAGGCTCCGTCGATCTCGTCGAGATGGCGTGGCACGCCAGTCAGCAGTTCGTGGAAATAGGCCCCATCGACCTTGCTGAAATCGTTGTCGGTAAGGAACTGAGCCTCGATGTCGGACACTGGCTGATCGGCCATGTGCCAGGAGTACAGGGCCTGCATGGCCAGGCTGCGCGCCTTGCGCCGAGCCGATGGCTTGGGACCGGCCGCGCGGGCCGGTCGGGGATCATGCTCGCTCACTCAGGCCCCCAGTTGCTTGATGACGCTGACCATCTCGACCACCGACAGTGCCGCTTCAGCGCCCTTGTTGCCGGCCTTGGTGCCGGAACGCTCGATGGCCTGTTCGATGCTGTCGACCGTCAGCACACCAAAAGCCACCGGCACGCCGTATTCCAGCGATACCGAGCCCACGCCCTTGACGCACTCACCGGCGACGTACTCGAAATGCGGCGTACCACCGCGAATTACGGCACCCAGGGTGATGATGCCGTCGAACTGCTTGAGCTCTGCGACCTTCTTGACCATCAGCGGAATTTCGAAGGCGCCGGGCACGCGGATAATGGTGATGTCCTCGTCCTTGACTCCGTGGCGCTTGAGCGTATCGACCGCACCAGCCACCAGGCTTTCCACCACAAAGCTGTTGAAACGGCCAACAACCAGTGCGTAGCGGCCCTGGACGGCGATGAAGTCGCCTTCGATATTACGGATAGCAGTCATGGTCTCTCTCTCTTAAAGAACGGATGGCGCGCAGTGGCGCCATCATCGCGTGCCTCGCCGGCACATGGATTCGGTGCGATCAGTCGCGGGGCAAGTATTCTACTACTTCCAGGTCGAAACCGGATATCGCATTGAATTTCATCGGCGTCGACAGCAGGCGCATCTTGCGTACTCCCAGATCACGCAGGATCTGCGAGCCGGCGCCTACCGTATTGTAGGTGGTAGGCCGGCGCGGTTGCTGCTCACGAGTACCGCCCAACTGGCGAACATGCTCCAGCAGCGCATCACCATCGATGTGGTTGCCCAGCAACAACACCACCCCGGAACCATCCTCGGCGACCTTGCGCATGGCGTCCTGCAGACTCCAGCGTCCCGACTCCTGCACCTGGAACAGATCGCGCAACGGATCGACGTTGTGCACCCGCACCAGCACTGGCTGCTCCGGGCTGATCTCGCCCAGGGTCAGGGCCATGTGCACCAGGCCGTCGGTACTATCACGATAGGCGACCAGGCGGAAGTTGCCCAGTTCACTGTTGATCTCCTGCTCGGCTGCGCGCTGCACGGTGCGCTCATTGAGCAGGCGATAGTGAATCAGGTCGGCGATGGTGCCGATCTTCAGGTTGTGTTCCTTGGCGAACTTTTCCAGCTCCGGCCGCCGGGCCATGCTGCCGTCGTCATTCATGATCTCGCAAATCACCCCAGCCTCGCCGAACCCGCCCATCCGGGCCAGATCGCAGGCCGCTTCGGTGTGGCCAGCCCGCGCCAGCACACCACCGGGCTGAGCCATCAGCGGGAAGATGTGGCCGGGGCTGACGATATCTTCAGCCACGGCATTAGGCGCAGCGGCGGCCTGCACGGTCCGCGCCCGGTCGGCGGCGGAAATGCCGGTGGTAACACCGGTGGCCGCCTCGATTGAAACGGTGAACTTGGTGCCGAAACCGGAGGCGTTGCGCTGGACCATCAGCGGCAGCTTGAGCCGTTCGCAGTGCTCCAGGCTCATCGGCATGCAGATCAGACCACGGGCGAAACGCGCCATGAAGTTGATGTGCTCGGCCTGGCAGGCTTCGGCGGCCATGATCAGGTCGCCCTCATTCTCGCGGTCTTCGTCATCCATCAGGATGACCATCTTGCCGGCGCGAATATCTTCGATGATTTCTTCGATACTGTTGAGTTTCATGCGGCCCTCCCGGGCACCTTGATCAGGACTTCAGATAGCCGTTTTCGGCCAGGAACGCCAGGCTAAGGCCGCCGTCACCGGCACCCGGCTCGGCCGCCTTGTCACCCAGCAGCAGGCGTTCCAGATAGCGGGCAATCACATCGACCTCCAGGTTGACCGGATGCCCGGAGCGGTAGTCGCCCATGATGGTTTCCTGCAACGTATGCGGGACGATGTTGAGGTGAAACACCGCACCGTCCACTGCGTTGACGGTCAGACTGGTGCCGTCGACGGTGATCGAGCCCTTCTCGGCTATGTATTTGGCCAGCGCCGCCGGCGCCTCGATCCGGAAGTGCCAGGAACGGGCATCCTCATGCATCGACAGGACCTTGCCGACGCCGTCGACATGACCGCTGACCAGATGGCCGCCCAGCCGCGAAGCCGGGGTCAGCGCCTTCTCCAGATTGACCCGGCTACCTTCCTTGAGGGTGGTGAATGCGGTACGGCGAATGGTCTCCTGACTGACGTCGGCCCAAAAGCCGTCACCCGGCAATTCCACGGCGGTCAGACACACGCCGTTGACGGCGATGCTGTCGCCCAGTTTGACGTCGGCCAGATCCAGTTTCCCGGTTTTCACGTAGACCCGCACATCGCCACCACGTGGCTGCATGCTCTGGATCCGACCCACGGCTTCGATGATGCCAGTGAACATAGGATGCCTCTCGTTGCACGAAGTACGCTGTCAGCCACCGACCACCAGGCCGAGACCGTACACCGCCAGAAAGCCGAAGGCAAAAGCCAACAGCAGCAGCCCGAAGCTGCGAAGGTATGTCATGAAGGTCAGCCCCGGCACCTTGCTCATGGCCACGATACCGGCGGCGGAGCCAATTATAAGCAAGGAACCGCCCACTCCGACAGCATAAGTCAGCCCCATCCACTCGGCGACGCTCATCTTAAGATCGGACTTGAGCAGCGCGGCCGTCAGCGGCACGTTGTCGATCAACGCCGAGAGCAGCCCCATCAGGAAGTTGGCCAGCAGGGTCGGCATCATGCCATAGAGCGCGGTCAGGCCTTCGAGTACGCCGATGAACTGCAGCATGCCAACCAGCAGCAACACGCCGAGGAAGAACAGCAGCGTCTCGAACTCGATGGCCCGGATATATTCGAGAATCGGGTCGTTGTCGATGTCTTCGTTGAAGAACCGGGCCACCAGAAACATGATCGCCAGGCCGGTAAGAAAGCTCAGCACTGGCGGAATCGCCCAGAGCAGGCTGGCGAGGATGGTAAAGACGATGGTCGCCAGGAAAATCCCGGCAATCACCTGATCCACCCCACGGATCGGTCGCAACGCTTCTTTCTCGATCACCGCCTCGCCATTAAGCCCCCAGGATAGCAATCCGGCCAGCAGCATCACTGCCATGAATGCCGGCAGGCTTAGCATCAGCAGATGGGTGATCTCGACCTTGTCAGCCAGGAAGATCATCAGCGTGGTGACATCCCCGGTGATCATCGCCACCCCGCCGGAGTTGACCGCAAACACCACCAGAGTCGCAAAACGCAAGGTCTTGCGCGCTTCCATGTTGAGGCTGAGGATCAACGCCACCGATACCAGGGTCGCGGTGATGTTGTCGGCAATCGAGGAAAATACAAAGCAGAACAGCGCGGTGAGAAACAGCAGCTTGCGCTCGGTAATCCGCCCCGGCAGCACCAGGTATATGAGGTTCTCGATCAACCCCTTCTTGTTCAGGTAGGCAACAAAGGTCATGGTCGCCAGCAGAAACAGCCAGAGCCCGGCGATATCGGCAATATTATGGTTCAGGGCGGCCTGGACCTCGGCCCGGAACGCCGGATCCGGTGCAGCCATAAACATGACCAGCCAGGCCAGCGCACCGAACAGCAACACCACCTTGGCCTTGCTGACGTGAATGACCTCTTCCAGCACAACCCCCGCAAACGCTGCAATCGCCATGACGATCAGCAGCACCTCTACCGCGCTATGCATGTGACGTACTCTTCAGGAAGGAAAAACCGGGCGCGCCGTAATCCGCCAGTCGCGACCGACCGCGCGCAGGTCGGTAATCTCGACATCCATGGCCTCGGCCATATGGGCAAACGGCAACTCAAGCAAGCCGCGGGCCTGGCTGCCCAGCAGCCGCGGTGCCATATAAATCACCAATTCATCGACCAGTTGCGCACGCCAGAAGGCGCCAGCCAGGTGGGCACCGGACTCCACCAGCACCTCGTTGCAGCCACGCCCGACCAGCTCGGCCAGCAGCGCCGCCAGATCCACATGCTGGTCCTGGCCCGGCAGCGCCAGCAGCTCACTGCCCGCCGCCTGGTATTCGGCCTGACGGTTCGAGGCCTGATAACAGACCACCAGGGTCGGGCCTGGGGTCTGGAACAGCCGGCGCGTCAGCGGGACCCGCAGACGGCCGTCGATCAACACGCGCAGCGGCTGGCGTTCGGCGGCGGCACGGGCCTGGTCTTCCGGCAGGTCCAGCTCGGCGGCGCGCACGTTCAGGGCCGAGTCATCCAGCAACACGCTGTCGGCGCCGCTGATCACTGCGCCACTGCGGGCCCGCAGCCGCTGCACATCGGCGCGTGCAGCCGGGCCGGTAATCCACTGACTTTCGCCACTGGCCATGGCCGTGCGGCCGTCCAGACTCATGGCCAGCTTGAGTCGTACCCAAGGCAAACCACTGCGCATACGTTTGATAAAACCGGGATTGAGCGCTTCGGCCTCGGCCTCCAGCACCCCACAGGTAACGGCGATGCCCGCCGCGCGCAAACGCTCCAGGCCGCGCCCGGCCACTTGCGGATTAGGGTCCTGCATGGCCGCAACCACCCGGCTGACGCCGGCCTTGACCAGCGCATCGGCACAGGGTGGCGTCTTACCGAAATGACTGCAGGGCTCCAGGGTGACATAGGCCGTTGCGCCCCGGGCCTGGGCGCCGGCCTGGGCCAGCGCATTGACCTCGGCGTGCCCTTGGCCAGCACGCACATGCCAGCCCTCGCCGACAATCTGCCCATCGCGCACCAGCACGCAGCCAACCCGCGGATTGGGCTCGGTGGTATACAGGCCGCGCGCCGCCAGTTGCAAGGCGCGAGCCATCATCTGCTGATCGAGCACCGCCATTTCAGGCATTGCCGGGATCCTGATCGCCCCGCGACAGGCGCTCGATTTCCTCACGGAACTGATTGAGATCCTGGAACCGGCGATAGACCGAAGCAAAGCGGATATAGGCGACCTCGTCGAGCTGCTTGAGTTCGTCCATCACCATCTCGCCCACCACCATGGCCTTGATCTCCCGCTCACCGGTAGCCCGCAACCGGTGCTTGATATGGCCGATCGCCGCTTCGATCTGTTCGACGCTGACCGGACGCTTTTCCAGCGCCCGCAGCAGACCAGCCCGGAGCTTTTCCTCATCGAACGGCTGACGCCGGCCATCCTGCTTGATCACCCGAGGCAGCACCAACTCGGCGGTCTCGAAGGTAGTGAAGCGTTCCTGGCAGGCCAGACATTCACGCCGTCGGCGCACCTGATCGCCATCGGCCACAAGCCGGGAATCAATCACCTTGGTGTCATGGGCACCACAGAACGGGCAATGCATAGCTGGGTTCCTAGGGTCTTAAGCGCCGCCCATCTTACTCCCATGCCCGGCATGAATAAACGCCAGCGGCGAAACTCAGCGTTGCGTGGCTAACCAGCTATCACGCAACCGACGCTTGGCAACCTTGCCATTGTCATCGCGCGGCAACTGCTCGACCCATTCAATCACACGCGGCACCTTGTAGCCTGCCAGCCGCTGGCGCAACTGCTCGCGCACCTGATCAGGCGTCGCCCGGCCACTGTCCTGCCCGGCCAGCAGCGCCACCAAGGTCTCGCCATACTCCGCATCCGGCACTCCGAAGACGGCGCAGTCGGCCACACCGGGCATGGTCAGCAGAACATGTTCGATTTCAGCCGGGTAGATATTCACCCCGCCGGAAATCACCATATCCGAGGCACGATCGCAGATGTACAGATAACCGTCATCGTCCAGATAGCCGATATCACCGACCGTCACCAGGTCGTCCAACCCGGCATCAGCCCGGGCCTGCGGATTGTTCAGATAGGTGAAGTCGGTAACCGCTGGCTGGCGTACATAAACCACCCCCGGCACACCCACGGGGCAATCGTGACCATGCTCATCAACGATACGCAGCCGCGTACCGGTGATTGGCCGGCCGACACTGCCGGGCTTGTCCCGGGCCGACTGCGGGTCCTGCAGGGTAATCATGCCGGTTTCGCTGGAAGCGTAGGTCTCATAGATGACTGGCCCCCACCAATCCAGCATCGCGCGCTTGACCTCAGGGGCGCAGGGCGCGCCGGTCGAGGCGACGAAACGTACCGAAGACAGGTCGTAACGCGCACGTACCTCGGCCGGCAAGCGCAACAGACGCACATACATGATCGGCACCAGAAACACCGTATCGATGCGGTGGCGCTCAATCAGCGCCAGGGTCTGCTCGGCATCGAAGCGGGCCATCAGTACCAGGGTTTCGGCCTGCTGCAGAGCCTGCTGGGCAAACGAGCTAGGGGCACTGTGATACAAAGGTGCCGACACCAGTGCCCGGACGCCTGGGCGGATACCCCAGGCCGTCGCTACCAGCTCGGCCATGCGCGCCAGCATCAACTCACGCTCCTCAGGCTGCGGGGCCATACGCTTGACCCCCTTGGGCCGTCCCGTGGTGCCCGAGGTGTAAGCCATGTGCGCACGCGGGGTACGCGGCGGCCCGGCATAAGGGGCCTGCAGCGCCAGCCATTGGCCATAGTCCTGGGCCTCACTGGCAGCAGTTGCCGCGCCCACCACCAGCAACCGGACACCCTCTGGAATCGCCACCTGCACCTCAGCCAGCAAATCGGCCTCGATCAGCAACACCTTGGCCGCGCAGTCGCGCAGGATGAAGCCGACCTCTTCGGCCTTGAAGTGCCAGTTGATCGGGCAATAGAAGCAGCCGGCCGTCTGGCAAGCCTGAATGGCATCGACGAAGGCCGGCCCGTTACGCAGCATCAGCGCCAGCACGTCACCATCCTCCACGCCCAGACGCGCCAGGCCGCCAGCCAGGCGCAGAGCCCGATCATCCAGCTCGGCAGGGGGGTATGACTGTTCGGCAAAAATCAGTTCGGCGGTCATGGCAGGACTCCGGGGGACAATGAATGGATGGCGCTGAAACTGCACCCGACTATAGATACCGCCCAAACAGTCGACAATTACCCATATACCACTCAAACTGATTCTATTATGGAAACAATAACCGATATCAAAACCCTGCAATTTCTGCTCGCCGTTGTCGAAGCGGGCTCGATGAGTGCAGCCGCCCGGCGCCTTGGTACTACCCGGTCCTACATCAGCCGGCGAATCAAGTCTCTGGAACAGCAGATTCAGGCCCAGTTGTTCCGACGTACCACCCGCCAGCTCGAACCGACCCAGATCGGCTGGGCGCTGCATGCTCACGCGATACGCATCAGCCGCGAGCTACAGGCGTTGCAGGCCACAGTGGAAGATCTGGGCCAGAGCTTGCGTGGGCATATCCGCGTCAGCATGCCGACAGCCCTTGGCCAGATGGTCATTGGCCCCTGGCTGCTGGAGTTCGGCCAACGCCACCCGGACGTCAGCCTGCAGGTGATTTTCAGCAACCGGATTACCGACTTGATGGCCGAGGAAGTCGACATTGCCATCCGGATCACCAGCTACCCACCGGAGTCGGTAGTGGCGCGCGATCTAGGCCCCATCGATTGGGTATTGTGCGCCGCCCCCGACTACCTGCAACGCCAAGGCCGACCGAACACTCCGGAGCAGTTGAGCCAGCACCCATTTCTCACCGCCCCGCTCAGTGGCAACCGGCTGACTCTGCGCCTGAGCTCACAGACCCAGCGCTTGAACCTGACGGTAACGTCGCGCCTGCAGTCTGCCGAAGTGCTGTTCCTTAAGCGCGCCGCCATCAGCGGGTTGGGTTGCGCCCTGCTCCCGGCCTACGCCGTCAGCGATGCCCTGCATGATCACCGGCTGGACGTGCTGCTCGACCAGTATCAGATCAGGGTCGATGACTGGGGCGACCGGTTGTACCTGATCACCGCCCCAACCCTCTACCCCACACCCGCAGCCCGGGCGCTGATCGAGTTTTTGCGTGAGCGGCTGGGAAGTCTGGACTGGAGTGAGCCCTGGCCGTAAGGTGCGATCCTGACACCAACGCGCCGCTCAAGCCCGATAATGACCATGACCCTGAACCGCCTTGAACTCGCCCTGCATGCCGTCCTGCCCGATGCCCGCCTATGCGCCACGGCGCTGCCCGGTCTGCCGGAGCTGAAACTGTGGCTGCTGGATCCGGCCAATCTGGATCGCGCCTTCGCCAGCGACGAAACCCGCCGCCTGCTCGACAGCCCGCCGTACTGGGGCTTCTGCTGGGGCAGCGGTCTGGCCCTGGCGCGTTGGATTCTCGACAATCCGCAGCAGGTGCGCGGCCAACGAGTCCTGGATTTTGGCGCGGGTTCCGGCGTGGTCGCTCTGGCCTGCGCCCTGGCTGGGGCCCGAACCAGTATTGCCTGCGACCTTGATCAACCGGCACTGTGGGCCAGCGCGCTGAACGCCGAACTGAACGGCGTAGAACTGGAACTGGCCGGCGACTACTTTGCCGTTGCCGACGAGCTGGACCTGATCATTGCCGCCGATGTGCTTTATGACCGCGACAACCACCCGCTGCTTGAACATTTCGCCGAGCGTGCACCACGGGTGCTGATCGCCGACTCACGGGTCCGCCAGCTTGAGCATCCGCACTATCGGCGGCTGGCCACACTGGCGGGGCAGACCTGGCCGGATCTGGGCGAGCCGCTGGAATTTCGCCAGGTGGCGCTGTACAGCACGCGCCAACGCCCCTCAGCGGCGGCTTGATTTCCCTACCCCCCGCCCCCACTATCGACCAATACCCCAGCCTTGAACGGATCAGCCCGATGAGTCAGTCGCCCTATATATTCGATGTAACAGAAGCCGATTTTGACCGCTTTGTTCTGGAAAACTCGTTTCACAAGCCAGTGCTGGTCGACTTTTGGGCGGACTGGTGCGCCCCCTGCAAGGCACTGATGCCGGTACTGGCAAAAATTACCGAAAGCCTTGGAGGTGAGCTGCTGCTGGCCAAGGTCAACTGTGACGAACAGGCCGGACTGACCCAGCGCTTCGGGATTCGCAGCCTGCCGACTGTGGTGCTGTTCAAGGATGGCCAGCCGGTAGATGGCTTTGCCGGAGTCCAGCCTGAGAGCGCGATCCGCACCCTGCTTGAGCCCCATGTCGGCACCCCGCCGGAGCCCAGCGACACCGCCGATCCGGCCAGCCAGGCCAGCGAGCTGCTGGAGGCCGGCGATCCGGCAGCCGCAATTGCCCTGTTGCAGCCCCTGATCAGCGAGAAGCCTGACGACCCCTTGCTGATTTTGCTGGCCCGCGCCCTGGCGCTCGATGGCCAACTCGACGAGGCGGGCCAGGTACTGGAGGCGGTCAAGGACCGGGATAGCCACAAGGCGGCGCTGAACGGTGCCCGGGCGCAACTGACCTTCCTGCGTCAGGCCGCCGGCTTCCCGCCCCGCCAGGCACTGGAACAGCGTCTGGCAGCCGCGACCAACGACAGCGAAGCGCTCTACCAACTGGCGGTCAGTGATCTGGCCGCCCAGCGTCACGAAGCCGGCCTGCAAGCCTTGCTGGAGCTGTTCCGCCAGGACCGCGGTTACGCTGACGGCGCGGCGCACAAAACGCTGCTGCAGGTGTTCGATCTGTTGGGCAGCGACCACCCACTGACCCTGCAGTTTCGCCGCAAGCTGTATCAGCTTCTCTATTGATCGGTGACCGGGCTGCGGTTGAAACATACCGCAGCAAAGCTGCTTTTGGTCTTTGCAGGCGTTATAAGATAACATCATGCTTTTCACCGACTGCCAGGAGAACTTCCCGATGCGCCTACTCCCCCTTGTAGCCGGTAGTCTGCTGACTACTCTGGCCTTCAGCCTGCATGCCCACAACCACGATCATCACGGGCATAACGGCCACGATCATGACCATGCACATGAGCACGGCGACAGCCTGGGCGCCCATCAGCACGGGGTAGCCAACCTGAACCTGGTACTCGAGGGCAGCGCCCTGGCCATTGAACTGGAAAGCCCGGCCGACAATCTGGTGGGCTTCGAATACCTGCCCAGCACCGACGCCGACAAAGCCAAGGTGCGTGAGGCCATGGCCAGCCTGCGCCAGGCCGATGCTCTGTTCCAGTTCCCGGCCGCCGCCGGTTGCAGCCTGGATCAGGTGGAACTGCAAAGCCCTCTGTTCAGCGCCGTCGAGCACAGCCACAAGCATGACCACGGCCACGCTCACAAGCACAAACATGACCATGATAATGCCCATAACGACATCGAAGCGCACTACCACTTTACCTGCACCAACGTCGCTGCTCTGAACCAGATTGAACTGAAGCTGTTTGAAAGCTTCCCGCGCACCGAGAAACTGCTGCTGCAGGCCATCACGCCGACAGGCCAGCAAGGTGGCGAGCTGAGCCCGGCTCAGAACCTGATCCGCTTCTGAAATACCCCCGGCGTGCAGACCCGCCCTGCACGCCCTCTTGTCTTGCATTAGCCCAAGCCTGTAGTTTGAACCCCTGCAATCTGCCAACGGCACGCCCATGACCCAGCCTGTTATCCAACTGCACGACATGACCTATGCATGGCCTGGCCAGCCAACCCTGCTGGATATCCATGAGTTCACCCTGCAAGCTGGTGAAAAAGTCTTTCTCAAGGGGCCATCAGGTAGCGGCAAGACCACCCTGCTGGGCCTGCTTGGTGGGGTCTACCTGCCAGCCAGCGGACATATCCGCCTGCTCGGCCAGGATCTGGCCAGACTGTCATCGGTACGCCGCGACCGTTTCCGCGCCGACCACACCGGCTACATATTTCAGATGTTCAACCTGCTGCCCTATTTGTCGTTGGTCGACAATGTCATCCTGCCCTGCCGTTTCTCACGAATCCGCCGCCAGCGCGCGCTGGCACGCCACCCCAGCCTGGAGCAAGCCGCTTGCGAGCTGCTCGCCCACCTCGGTCTGGCTGACCCAGCCCTGTTGCGGCGTCCGGTGACCGAACTGTCGATTGGTCAACAACAACGCGTGGCTTCGGCTCGCGCCCTGATCGGCAGCCCGGAACTGGTAATCGCTGACGAGCCGACCTCGGCGCTGGATGCCGACAGCCGCGAGGCGTTTCTCAAACTGCTGTTCGCCGAATGTCAGGCCGCCGGCAGCAGCCTGCTGTTTGTCAGCCATGATGCCTCACTGGAACGGCTGTTCGACCGTGGCTTGTCGCTGCAACAACTCAATCGGGCCGCCAGCACCCAGGAGGTGATTTGATGCATCTGCTGCGACTGGCCTTGAAGAGCCTGGGTAACCGGCGTTTTTCCGCAATTCTGACGGTGCTGGCCATCGCCCTCAGCGTGACCCTGTTGCTGGCAGTGGAGAAGGTACGTACTGAAGCCCGCGCCAGCTTCGCCAATACCATCAGCGGCACCGACCTGATCGTCGGTGCCCGCTCGGGTTCAGTACAACTGCTGCTGTATTCGGTCTTTCGTATCGGCAGCGCCACCAACAACATCCGCTGGGACAGCTTCGAGCACTTTGCCGAGCACCCCCGGGTCGCCTGGGCCATACCGGTCTCGCTGGGCGACTCGCACCGTGGATTCCCGGTCATGGGTACCAATCACAGCTATTTTGAGCACTTTCGCTATGGTCGCAGCCAAGCCCTGCAGCTGAGCCAGGGTCAGGCCTTCGATGACCTGTACGACGCGGTGCTCGGCGCCGATATCGCCCGCGAACTGAATTACCGCCTGGGTGACGAGATCGTCCTGGCCCATGGCACTGGCGCGGTCAGCTTTGTCGATCACGCAGACAAACCGTTTCGGGTCAGCGGTATTCTCGAACGCACCGGCACACCGGTCGACCGCACCGTGCATATCAGCCTGGAAGGCATGGAAGCCCTGCATGTCGACTGGCAACAGGGCATGCCCGCCCGCGGTTCGGCCCGTATTGATGCCGAACAGGCCCGCGAACTGGAGCTGACGCCCAAGGCCATCACCGCCATGTTGCTGGGCCTGAACAACCGGATCAGTACCTTTGCGGTGCAGCGCGAGATCAATCAGTACCGCGGTGAGCCGCTGCTGGCGATCCTGCCGGGCGTCGCTCTGCAGGAACTCTGGAGCCTGCTCGGGGTCGCAGAAAAGGCCCTGTTCATCGTTTCGGTGTTTGTAGTCCTGACCGGCCTGGTCGGCATGCTGACGGCCATTCTCAGCAGTCTCAACGAGCGTCGACGGGAAATGGCCATACTGCGCTCGGTTGGCGCCAAGCCCCGACACATCTTCGGTCTGCTGCTGCTTGAAGCCGCCAGTCTGGCCTTGAGTGGTATCCTGCTGGGGCTCGGCTTGATGTACCTGGGGCTGTGGATCGGTCAGCCGCTGATCCTTGCCCACTATGGCCTGTTCATCCAGATCACCCCCCCGGGCCTGTATGAATGGCAACTGCTTGGCGCTATCCTGTGCGCCAGCATCCTGATGGGCAGCGTCCCGGCCTGGCGGGCCTACCGCCAATCGCTGGTCGATGGGCTGTCGATACGAACCTGAGGTAAGCAGTATTTATGCGAATTCTGGCTGCACTACTCGCCACCACCCTGCTCAGCGCCAATAGCTGGGCCGTTGAGGAACTGACCTGGGGCGACCTGGTACCGCCCGAGGCCCGCGACATGCTTGGCATGCCGGCACCGGTGCACGACCTGTCGCAACTGGCCGACGCTCTGGGTGACGAATTCTATGGCGACCCGGCGGTGCAGGTGGAGCCGGCGGCGCCGGTAGTACCGGAACTGGATGGTCGCCAGGTGCGCTTGCCCGGCTATGTCGTGCCGCTGGGGATTACCGAGCGCGGGGAAGTTGATGAGTTTCTGCTGGTGCCTTACTTCGGCGCCTGCATCCATGTTCCGCCGCCGCCATCAAACCAGATCGTCTACGTCAAGAGCAGCCAGGGCATTCCCCTGCAGGATCTGTATCAGCCCTTCTGGATCACCGGCCCCATGCAGGTTGAGCACATGGAAAGCGATCTGGCCAATGCCGGCTACCGGATCGCCGGAGCCCAGGTCGAGCCCTATACCTATTGATTGGAGCGTCCAGCCTGCTCAGGACTGGTTGTCAATCCACTCCAGCAAGCGTCGGGCCTCTTCCGCCTGACGCCCGTCACTAACCTCAAGCAGGGCCCGACGCGCCGCCTCCGGCTCACCCAGGGCCTGGCGGGCATAACCCTGCCACAAACGAATCTGCCGCCGCTGCTCGGCATTGGCGTCAGACTCGGCGCGGGCCAGGCTGGCCAGCAACCCGTTCCAGTCTTCACTCTCCATCTGCACCGCTGCCACTCTCAGCCAGTGTGAAGCGCGACCACTGTGCTCAGCCAGGCTGCGCCAGGCCGACTCGGCGCGCTGTCGGTCACGCGCCAGCTGCCATAACTGGGCCAGGCGCTCACGTCGCTCAGCATTGGCCGGCAACAGCCCACGCTCGAACATTTCCTCCAGCAGCCTGGCCGCCTGCCAGGGTGCGCCGGCCTGGGTTTGCAGACCGACCAGGCTATCAAGGTCGGTGGCCGAGAAACGCACCCCGGCCTCATAAGCCAGGCGCAAACTGGCCGCCGCCGCCCGAGGACGGTTGTCCAGGCTTTGCATTGCGGCCAGTTGCCGCCAGTACTCCGCATTGGCAGGTTCACGGCGCAGCATCGGCTTGAGCCAGCGCTCGGCCTGACTGTAACGCTGCAGGCGGTAGTTCATGCCGACCAGCAATTGATACCAGGCGGCATCGATGCCTGGTTCTTCGCGCACAACCCGCTCGGCCAAGGGAATGGCCTTGTCGAATTGACGCAGCTGACTGTAGGCCTGCACTAGCAGGCGCTGACTGTCTCGCGGCAGAGCACCGCGCGCCTGTTCTACCTCAAGCAGCGTCACAGCCTCACGGTAACGCCCGGCCACGGCCAGCAACTGGGCCAGATTACGCCGATCCTGACTGGCGGCTTCGGCCTCCAGCCGGTCGTGTGCTAGAGCTTTGCTCAGCCAGTCGATCGCTTCCTCGTGGCGGTCACGGGCAATCGCCAGATAACCCAGCCGCTGCTCAATCAGCGCCTGCTCCAGGCTGCCGGCCCGCACCTGGTTCAGCGCCTGCTGCAGCGTGTCGCGAGCCTGACCGTAGTTACCCTGCTGCTGCGCCTGCTGGGCACTGGTCAGGGCCTGAAACACGGAAGGCTGAACCGTCTGCTGAGCACACACCATCGGGCTTGCCAGGACCAGTAACAGGATCAAGTAACGCATCAGCGACCTCCATCCAAACGGAAGTAGAGCGTTTTGGTGGCTTCGCGCGCCACATTCTGGCCATTCTCCCGTCGCGGGGCGAAACGCCAGCGCATCGCCGCCCGGCGGGCCTCGCGCTCAAACACACCTGGAGGATTGGCATGGGTAACCCGCAAGTTGTCGACCCGACCGTCGGCGGTGATGGTGAAGGCTAGCGTGACCTCCCCTTCAATCCCTGCCGCCAGCGCCCGTTGCGGGTAGTTCGGCGGAATATCGACCAGTGGCGTCACTTCTTCCGACAGGCTTGGCGTGGCGTCCATGGTCGGGGCTGGCGGTGGCGTTGCCACTTCCGCCGCGGCACTGAGGTTCTGCAGGCTTGGCGCACTGCTGATCGCCAGCGGGGTACTGATATTCGGCAGGTCAATGTTGAGATTGACCTGGGTATCGACCTGCGGCTGCGGCGGCCTAGGCGGGGTCGGCGTGACCGGCGGCTGCGGGGTCGGCGGCTCAGGGGCCTGACGCGGCTGGCGCTCGCGACTGTCGCTCTGGGTATCGGAAACGCTGCGCACGAAGCTGACCCGTGCCAGCTCGTCGTCCGGCAGGCTGTTGTCACGCGGCGGCATGATCAGCACCAGCATCAGGGCGAACAGCGCCAGCGCCACCAGCAGCGCGCCAAGGAAACTGACCAACAGGCGCATCAGCGGCTCTCTGCCGTGGCCGCCAGAGCCACGTCCATGACCCCGGCCAGGCGTACCTGATCCATGACCTGAATCACCAGTCCGCTGCGCGAGTCGCGGTCGGCCTGGACCACGACACTGCTGTCCGGCTGGTCCACCCGCAGACGCTCGACTGCTGCGCGCACGGCGCGAATATCGACCCGCTGACGGTCGATCCAGATTTCGCCGTTGGGGCTGACCGCAATCAGGATATTGCCCTTGGGCTGCTCACTGGCGCTCGCCGCCGAAGGGGTTTGCACGGTAATCCCCGATTCCTTGATAAAGGAGCTGGTGACGATGAAAAAGATCAGCATGATGAAGACGATATCCAGCATCGGGGTCAAGTCGATGCCCGCTTCCTCGTCATTGCCGGTGTGCCTGCGCATGCGCATAACTCAATTCCTAATCGTGTCGCAGTCGGTCGGTAAGCCGCTGCAGCGCCCTGCGTGACTGTTGATCCAGCCGCGCCAGGCAAAATAAGCCGCTGATGGCGATCACCATGCCGGCCATGGTCGGCATGGTCGCCCGCGAAACCCCGGACGCCATGGCCCGGGGATTGCCATTGCCACTCAGGGCCATGACATCGAACACCTGGATCATCCCGGTCACGGTGCCCAGCAACCCCAGCAAGGGGCACAGGGCGATCAGTACCCGCACCAGCGGGATAAACCGGTTAAGCCGCTGCTGGGCCTGAGACAGCCAGGCGTTGCGTATATGCCGGGCGGCCAGGCTGGCGCGATCGGCCCGGGCTTGCCAGGCCTGCTGATAGCCCTGGGCCTGGCGGGGAAATACCCAGCCCAGAAACCACAAGCGCTCAAGCATCAATGTCCACAGCAGTACGGTGACCCAGAGAATGGTCCACAGGACCCAGCCACCGCTGTCGAGGAAATCGCGCAGCAGCCACAGTCCGTCAAGCACCGCGGCGCTCCTCGCCACGCTCATCGCCGCCCAGGTGCAGCGCGATCAGGCCGGCACTCTGCTGTTCCAGCAGCTGTACCAGAGCCTTGCTACGCGCCGCCACCAGGCTGTGCATGAACAGCAGCGGAATGGCTACCACCAGGCCCAGTACTGTGGTTACCAGCGCTTGGGAAATACCCCCGGCCATCAGTTTCGGATCACCGGTACCAAACAGGGTGATGGCCTGAAAGGTCGCGATCATCCCGGTCACGGTGCCGAGCAGCCCGAGCAGCGGCGCCACCGCGGCCAACAGTTTGATCAGCCCCTGCCAACGCTCCAGCGCCGGCGTTTCCTTGAGGATGGCTTCATCCAGCTTCAATTCCAGGGTATCGAGCTGTTCCAGCTTCGGTTGCGCACCGATGACCCCAAGTACCCGGCCCAGCGGGTTGCCGGTATCCAGGTTGTCCAGATCAGCAACCTGCCGGTCAACTCGTTGCTGGGTGCGCTGCAGCCAGGCTAGCCGCGCCAGCGCCAGCAGCAGGCCAATCAGACCCAGTGCCAGAATCACATAACCCACCAGGCCTCCCTGCTGAACCCGCTCCCACAGACTCGGGGTCAGTTGCAACTGGTTGATGACATTGCCACGCGTCGGGTCGACCCACAGGTCAGCCAGCCCGGTGCGCGGGCTGTCGAACTTGCTCGCCAAGCCATTGCCATCAGGCTGACGCGCAGCCACCAGCAGTTGCCCTGCTTCGGGTTGATAAATCAGGTAGTCACGCCCCTGCACTGCGATGAAGGGCCCCACTGCCAGCACCGGGCTGAGTTGCTGCTGGCCATCGCGCCCCACAACCGGTGCGTCGAAGCGGCTAACCTTGCCACTGTCTGTCATATCCTGCTGCAGGGTGAACCAGAACTGCTCCAGCGTCTCGACGGTGGGAATCTGCCGGCTCTCGGACAACTGCTGCAGAGTCGCGGTCCGTTCAGGGAATTTCAGGTTGAGCAAGGAATCCTGCCACTGACTGAGGGTGTCACCCGCACTCTGGCGGACGACCCCGAACAACTCGCCCAGACTGCCACTGCGCTGGCTCAGCTCAGCCTGCAGTTCGGCCAGCTCAGCCTCCTGCTGATCGAACCGAGCCTTGAGCCGGTCGGCTTCAGCCTGAACCCCGGCCAGCGCCTGCTCGGCCTCGCGCAGCCGGCGTTGCTGCTGGTCGCGTTCAGTAATGAAACGGGTTTCACGCTCACGCATTGCCGCCTGTTCGCTGCTGCGCAGCTCACGGACGTTGCGCAGCAGATCGTCGAGGCTGGCCGGTTGCGCCTGTACCAGCGGCGCCATCAATCCGGCCAGCAGGATAATCAACAGGCGTTTCATGACTCACCTCCCGGCTCGCTGATCGGCGGCAACGGTAACTTCAGCATCACCGGGGTTTGTTGTTGACGGGCAATGCTCAGTCCCTGTTCCAGCGTCCGGTGATAGCCCGACGGCAGGCTGGTCCAGCGCTGGGCCTGGGGATCCCAATAGCCCTGCTCGCGACCATCCAGACTCTGATAGAACAGCATCAGCCGTCCAAGCCGGAGGAAATCGACCACCCGGGCTTGGCCATTGGCTTCGACAGTGCCACGCCAGGCCTCCAGGGTCCGACCGTAATCACTTTCAATCTGATAGGCTTCGATGGTGCGCCGGTACTTTTCCGCTACGCTGACATCGGCCCGAGCCATCAGCTCCTTGAGCTGAGTCACCCGCTCGGCCCGCTCCTCTGCCAGAAATGGCAGATCCAGAGCGACGAACTGCTCCAGCGAGTCGACCATCCGCTGAATCATCGGCAGCACTTCACGCTGGGTCTCCTCAATGCTGGCCACCTGCAGTTGCAGACTTTCCAGTTCACCTTCCTGGGCGGTCACCATGTCGCGCAGGCGCTCGTTATAGGCCAGCAATTGCTCGCGCTGGGTGACCGCCTGGCGATAGCGCTCCAGCGCCTGCCGGGCAGCATCGTCCATCTGCTCGATCCGCTGCTGGGAAGCCGCCGCCTCGGCGCTCAGCGCCTCGCTCTCGGTCAGCGCCCGCTCACCGGCACTCTGGCCCAGCGCCAGACCCGGCAACAGGGCCAGCATCACCATCCACACCACTTTCATTGGTATCTCCCACCGCGCCGCTCTAGCCGGCGCCTCTTAAAAGAGAAGCATTATCATCTTTGACTGCACAGACTTCAACCACCAATCCAGCCCCGGGACATTTTCCCGGGCGTTCCCCTGCAGACTTCCTGACCACTGTGACAGACGGTCGCAGGCAACCCCATTCAACCTTTGCTCCAGATCAATACCGCCCCATGACCCAGCTACTAAAGTCGCCCTACACGTTATTCAAGGAGAGACTCCATGTCGCATTTCGTTTCCAAATTGACCGCCAGCCTGCTGCTGGCTCCGGCTCTACTCGCTGCTTCTGTCGCCCAGGCTCATCAGGCCGGTGATATCATCGTCCGCGCTGGCGCCATTGTGGTCGACCCGCGCGAGGACAGCTCAGGCATTAAGACCGGCGGCGCCAATCTGGGCGGCAAGGCTACCCTGAACAAGGACACCCAGCTTGGCTTGAACTTTGCCTACATGCTGACCGACCAGTTTGCCGTAGAGCTGCTGGCCGCCACCCCGTTCAAACACGAAGTCGGGGTTGCCGGCTCACCAGCGGGCCTGGATGCCCTTAACGGCAAACTCGGAACCATCAAACACCTGCCGCCGACCCTGAGTGCACTGTGGTATCCGCTGCAGAACAATTCAGCGTTCCAGCCCTATGTTGGTGCTGGGGTCAATTTCACCTGGTTCTTTGATGAGGAAGTAGGCAGCGAGGCCAAGGGCAAGGGTTTCCGCGGCCTGAGCCTGGATAACTCCTGGGGCTGGGCTGCACAGATCGGCGCTGATTACATGCTGACCGAAAATCTGATGGTCAACGCCCAGGTTCGTTATATCGACATCAGCACCACCGGCTACACTCACCTGGATGGCGTCGGCCGCCTGAAAGTCGATGTCGACGTTGACCCGTTTGTCTACATGGTGGGCCTGGGCTACAAGTTTTAAGCCCACCGGGAACGAACAACGGCCGCTACTGCGGCCGTTGGTTTTTGGCTCCCAGGCTCTGCTCCAGTAGCCCGGCCAGTTGACTGCGCCAGGCCCTGGGCTTGATCCCGAAAGTATGCAGAATCCGCTTGCCCGAGAGCGCCGCATTCTGCGGTTCCTTACCGGCCATCGGCTGACTGCTGAAGGGAACCGGCTGAATCAGCGGGTCGTGCTCGATATAACCGGCGGCCAGCAATTCCTGCACCAACGCCTTGGCCAGACTGATCCAGCTACTGACCTCGGCACCACCATAGTGGTAGAGCCCGTACAATGGGGCGTCACAGTCGACCTGTTTGAGCAGCGCCAGTATCACCCGGGCCACATCGGTCACCGGGGTCGGGTTGCCACGCCATTCTTCGGCCAGGGTCACTGGCTGGGCCGAACACAGCTGAGTCAACAAGCGTCCAAGCTGGCCTTCAGCCGAACTGTCCAGCACCCAGCTCAAGCGCAGGATCAAATGCCGCTCCCAGACCAGCAGCCGCTGCTCCAGCTCAGCCTGCATCGCCCCCAGCGGATCAGCCGGTGCGGTCTCATCCTTTTCGCTGTAGGGCGCCGGCTTGAGCCCATCGAAGACCCTGGCGCTGGAGAGCATCAGCAACAGCACGTCATGCTGCTGGCAGGCCGCGAGCAGCGCCGTATCGAAGGCCCGCTGAGCCTGCAACGTGCGGGCATCCTGGACACCCAGTTGAAACTGTTCATGGTAATGGGTCAGATTGACCACGGCGTCCGGCTGCTGCGCCAGCCAACTGTCCAGCGCCTCGGCGCGCCAGCCGCCTTCAGGCTGGCCGACCGCCATGAGCTGGATGTCTTCAGCCGCTGCCAGAGCCGTCAGGGCTTGTCCCAACCTATTGTCAGCCCCCAGCAGCATTACCCGCATGCGCATGCACTTACCTTTATCCGTTCAGATTCGCTGCATTGTGCATTGCTTGCGGCCTGCTCGTCACCCTCAGGTGTAGCTGATCAGTGCCTGGCGCTCTGGGTGATCCAGATGCGGCACATTGTTGAAACTGCTCAAACGCATTGAACGCTGGTTGAAGATGCAGTGAATCAAGGCGGTATTGCGGGTTTGCAGGTTGAGTTCGACCATGATTTCTTCCGGCGCCTTGAGCAGTTGCCGTACCAACATGGCAATCGCCCCACCAGAACTGACCGCCAGCACCCGGCGGCCGGCACACTCGCGCATCACATACTCACGGACATACTGCAAACGCTGCTCGAATTGCACCCAGGTTTCCGGCAACTCACCCTGCAGCTCGCCACGCGACCAGAGCAGAATGCCCTGGCGCAGACGCTTGAAGAAGTCCGCCACCGCCGGTTTCTCCGGCAACGCCTGGTCCGGGAATTGAGTAAGATAGGCCTTCAGAATCGCATGAAAATCAAATTCGTTGAGCTCTGTCAGAACCTCGAAGCTGCTACCGCTGAGCCCCATCCCCTGACAGATGCCTTCGGCGGTTTCCCGATGCCGGACCATATCGCCGACCAGAACCCGCTCAAACTGCATGTCCCGCTCGCGAAAATATTCGCCCAGCAGCCGCGCCTGCTGATGTCCTAACTCGGACAACTGATCATAGTTGCTGGAGCCGAAGGAGGCCTGGCCATGGCGTACGAAGTAGATATCTGACATCGGGCAACCCATTTTCACTGAACAAAAGAAAACCCGGCAGACCGGGATAGCATTCTATGCTCGGTCATACCGGGTTTCACCGACAGTTACATATCAGAACGGAATGTCGTCATCAAAGCTGTCGTAATCGGGCGCCGGCTGCTGCTGAGCGGCTGGCTGAGCCTGCGGCTGTTGACGAGCCGGCTGCGCCGGACGTTCCTGCGGTGCACGTTGCCCCATGCCTTCTCCGCCCTGACGGCTATCGAGCAACTGCATCTGACCGCCCATATCGACCACGATCTCGGTGGTGTAGCGCTTGACCCCATCCTTCTCCCATTCGCGGGTCTGCAGACGACCTTCGATATAGAGCTTGGAGCCCTTGCGTACATACTCTCCAACGATTTCCGCCAAACGGCCGAAGAACACCACCCGGTGCCACTCAGTACGCTCCTGCATCTGACCGCTCTGCTTGTCTTTCCAGCTATCGCTGGTGGCCAGGGTGACGTTGGCCACCGCATTGCCGTTGGGCAGGTAGCGCACTTCCGGGTCGCCCCCTACATTACCGATCAGAATTACCTTGTTGACGCCTCTGGCCATGTTTTCTCTCCTGACGTGCCGCCGCCAGCTCAGGCCGGATCAATGACCCGATCCAGAGCCTCACGGTCGAGCACCTGTGTATCGACTTTTAGATATGCTGCGGCCTCTTCGGCCACAACCACCGCTTCAGCTACCCCCGGAACCGCGAGAATTCGCCGGGGTAATGCCTCATCCCGGACCAGCGCCAGGGGCAACGGCAGGCGGTAGCTGGTAACGTACGGTGGCTCGCCCATGGTAACACCAATCACCCACCAGGACAGTGCAAGCAACGCACAACAGACGAACACCCCGGTCAAGCCAAAGGCCCCGAATACCGCGCCACCCAGCACCCCACCCAGCGCCGCGCCAGCGAACTGGCAGGTTGAGTAGACGCCCATGGCGGTACCCTTGCTGCCGGCTGGCGCCAGCTTGCTGAGCAGCGATGGCAAGGTAGCCTCAAGCAGATTGAAGCCAATGAAGAACAGCACGACCGCCGTCACCAGCCAGCCCAGCGAATCAACACTCAGCCAGAACAGCGGCTGGACCAGCGCCAGTAGCATGATTGCCCCCAACACCACCCGTTTCATCTGTCGCTGACGCTCGGCATAGATGATAAACGGCACCATGGCGAAGAACGACACCAGCAAAGCCGCCAGATAGACCCACCAATGCTCCTCAGGCGGCAGCCCGGCCCGTTCCTGCAGAGCCAGCGGTACGGCAATGAATACCGCCATCAATATCGCGTGCAGTACCGCAATGCCGTAGTTCAGTCGCAGCAGCTCAGGGTTGCGCAGGGTCGGCCAAAAGGCCGCGCGCACCACCCCCGCCTCACGGTGACGAAGCGCCTGTTGCGGCGACGGCACCACCCAGAGCACCAGCACCAACCCCAACACGGCCAACCCGGCGGTCACCTGAAACACTGCCGTCAGGCCACCCAGACCAGCGATTACCGGCCCAGCCACCATCGCCACGGCAAAAGAAGTACCGATACTCATGCCGATCATGGCCATGGCCTTGGTCCGGTGTTGCTCGCGCGTCAGGTCAGCCACCAGCGCCATCACCGCAGCGGCGATTGCTCCAGCCCCTTGCAGCACCCGCCCGGCGATCACGCCATAGATAGTTTCCGCCTGGCTGGCCAGTAACCCACCCAGGGCGAACAGCACCAGACCACCAACGATCACCGGCTTGCGCCCAATCCGGTCGGACAGCATGCCAAAGGGAATCTGCAGAAAGGCCTGGGTCAGGCCATAGGCACCAATCGCCATGCCGATCAGCAGCGGTGTCGCCCCGGCCAGTCCCTGACCGTAAGTGGCCAGCACCGGCAGCACCATGAACAGCCCCAGCATGCGAAAGGCGAACACCGCCGCCAGCGACGAGGCCGCCCGGCGTTCGGCAGTGGTCATTGAATCAGCCCTGGGCATGGTGGCTCCGCAATCAGCAAAAGCGCGCATTCTAGCACGCCGACACCGCCCCGCCACGCCCCGAGCGACCGACGCCGCAAGCCCCATCACTTTGCCGTCCAGTGGCCGAAACCCGTATACTAGTCCGCTTTGCTAGCCGCCCGGTGCATGTGTTGTGGATACCATACTGATTCGTGGGGCACGCACCCACAACCTGAAGAATGTCGACCTTGATCTGCCCCGCGACAAGCTGATCGTGATCACTGGCCTGTCCGGCTCAGGCAAGTCCTCCCTGGCCTTCGACACCCTCTATGCCGAGGGTCAGCGCCGCTACGTCGAGTCGCTGTCGGCCTATGCCCGGCAGTTCCTGTCGATGATGGAAAAGCCCGATGTCGACCATATCGAAGGCCTGTCGCCGGCGATCTCCATCGAGCAGAAATCTACCTCGCACAACCCGCGCTCGACCGTCGGCACTATTACCGAAATCTACGATTATCTGCGCCTGCTGTATGCCCGGGTCGGCATTCCACGCTGCCCGGATCATGACCTGCCGCTGGCGGCCCAGACCGTCAGCCAGATGGTCGACCAAGTGCTGGCCCTGCCCGAAGGCAGCAAGCTGATGCTGCTGGCCCCGGTAATCCGCGAGCGTAAGGGCGAGCACCTGGCAGTGCTCGACGAACTGCGCGCCCAGGGTTTTGTCCGCGCCCGCATCGATGGCCGTGTGCATGACCTGGATGAAGCCCCGGCACTGGACAAACAGCGCAAACACAGCATCGAAGTGGTGGTCGACCGGTTCAAGGTTCGAGATGATCTGCAACTGCGGCTGGCCGAATCCTTTGAAACCGCTCTGCACCTGGCCGACGGTATCGCCATCATCGCTCCCATGGACGGCGAAGACGGCAACGAAATCACCTTCAGCGCCCGCTTTGCCTGCCCCGAGTGCGGGCACTCGATCAGCGAACTGGAACCGCGGCTGTTCTCCTTCAACAATCCGGCCGGTGCCTGCCCCAGCTGCGATGGGCTCGGGGTCAAGCAGTTCTTCGATCAGAAGCGCCTGGTCAATGGCGAGCTGACCCTTGGCGAGGGGGCCATCCGCGGCTGGGATCGGCGCAACGTTTATTATTTCCAGATGCTCGGCTCGTTGGCCGAACATTACGGTATCGACCTGGACACCCCGTTTGGCCAGCTGTCTGAGCAACACCGCAAACTGATCCTCAATGGCACCGGCAGCACTAAGGTCACCTTTCGCTACCTCAATGACCGCGGAGATATCGTGCTGCGCGAACACCCGTTTGAGGGCATCGTTCCCAATCTGGAGCGACGCTACCGGGAAACTGAATCGCAAAGCGTACGCGAAGAGCTGGCCAAGTACCTGAGCACCCAACCCTGTCCAGACTGCCACGGCACCCGACTGCGTCGCGAGGCTCGCCACGTATTCATCGACGAACGCAACCTGCCGGGCATTACCACCCTGCCGGTCGGTGCCGCCGCCGATTACTTCGGCCAGTTGCATCTGGATGGCAGCCGGGGGGAGATCGCCGAGAAGATCCTCAAGGAAATTCGCGAACGCCTGCAGTTTCTGGTCAACGTTGGCCTTGATTACCTGACCTTGGACCGCAGTGCCGACACCCTGTCCGGTGGCGAGGCCCAGCGCATCCGCCTGGCTAGCCAGATCGGCGCCGGCCTGGTCGGTGTCATGTATATCCTCGACGAGCCCTCAATTGGCCTGCATCAACGCGACAACGAACGACTGCTGGCAACCCTGGTGCACCTGCGCGACCTGGGCAACACGGTAATCGTGGTCGAGCACGACGAAGATGCCATCCGCCTGGCCGACTATGTGGTCGACATCGGCCCCGGAGCGGGCGTGCACGGTGGCCAGATCGTTGCCCATGGCACCCCCCAGCAGGTCATGGCGCACCCCGCCTCGCTGACCGGCAAATACCTGTCCGGGCGCAAGAAGATTGCCGTGCCGGCCAAGCGCACTCCACTGCAGAAAGGTCAGTGGCTAAAGCTCAAGGGGGCCTGCGGCAACAACCTGCAGAAGGTCAATCTGGAGATCCCGGTTGGGCTGCTGACCTGCATCACCGGCGTCTCCGGCTCGGGAAAATCAACCCTGATCAACAATACCCTGTTCCCGATCACCGCTACTGCACTGAACGGCGCCACCACCCTAGAGGCTGCCCCCTACGACAGCTTCGACGGCCTGCAACACCTGGACAAGGTAGTCGATATTGACCAGAGCCCGATCGGCCGCACCCCGCGCTCCAATCCGGCCACCTACACCGGCCTGTTCACCCCGATCCGCGAGCTGTTTGCCGGCACCCAGGAAGCCCGCTCTCGCGGTTACAAGGCCGGGCGCTTCTCGTTCAACGTCAAGGGCGGGCGTTGCGAAGCCTGCCAGGGTGACGGTCTGATCAAGGTCGAAATGCATTTTCTGCCAGATATCTACGTCCCCTGCGATGTATGCAAGAGCAAACGCTACAACCGCGAGACCCTGGAGATTCGCTACAAGGGCAAGAGCATCCATGAGGTGCTGGAAATGACCATCGAGGAGGCTCGCGAGTTCTTCGACGCGATTCCGGCGATTGCCCGCAAACTGCAAACCCTGATCGATGTCGGATTGTCCTACATTCGCCTCGGTCAGTCGGCCACCACGCTCTCGGGCGGCGAAGCCCAACGGGTCAAGTTGGCCCGCGAGCTGTCCAAGCGTGATACCGGCAAGACCCTGTACATTCTCGACGAGCCGACTACCGGCCTGCACTTTGCCGACATTCAGCAACTGCTCGACGTCCTGCACCGGCTGCGCGACCACGGCAACACCGTGGTGGTGATCGAACACAACCTGGACGTGATCAAGACCGCCGACTGGCTGGTCGACCTTGGTCCCGAGGGTGGTTCCAAGGGGGGACAGATCATCGCCAGTGGCACCCCGGAACAAGTCGCAGCAATGCCCCAGTCACACACCGGGCGATTCCTCGGCCCGCTGCTGGAGCGTGACCGTACCTGATTCATCCCGCAGATAATTTGCCTCAACGCAGACACGCAAAAGCCGGGCTTGTAGCCCGGCTTTTGCGGCAATGACCACTAAGGTCTTTGCCTGGCGGTTTAGGCCAGATCGAAGCGGTCCAGGTTCATCACCTTGGTCCAGGCCGCCACGAAGTCCTGCACGAACTTCTCTTGACCACCAGCCTGAGCATAAACCTCGGCATAGGCACGCAGGATTGAGTTGGAACCAAACACCAGATCAGCACGAGTTGCGGTGTACTTCTTGGCCCCACTCTTGCGATCCACGCCTTCGTAGATACCACCGTTGGACTTCCAAACGGTAGCCATATCCAGAAGGTTGACGAAGAAGTCATTGCTGAGCACACCCACCCTATCAGTGAAGACCCCGTGCTTGCTGCCGTCCCAGTTCGCTCCCAGCACCCGCATTCCGCCAACCAACACGGTCATTTCAGGGCCGGTCAAGGTCAAAAGCTGAGCCTTGTCCAGCAGCAGAACTTCGTCACTGATATCAACACCGTCACCTTTCCAGTTACGGAAACCATCAGCCACACCCTTTAGGTATTCAAAGGTATCGACTTCGGTCTGCTCCTGGAGCGCATCGACCCGACCGGCGGCGAACGGTACATTGACCGCCACACCCGCAGCCTTGGCTGCCTGCTCGACACCAAGATTGCCGGCGAGCACGATCAGATCAGCCAGCGACAGCTTGGTCGCGGGCTTGATGGCCTCAATCTTGGCCAAAGCAGCAACCGCGACCTTGTTGACCGCCCAACCACGCTGTGGCTGCAGGGCCAGACGCGCGCCGTTGGCACCACCGCGCTTGTCACCACCACGGAAGGTTGCAGCTGAGGCCCAGCCGAGCGAAACCAAGTCGGAAACACTCAACCCTAGCTCAGCGATCTTGGTCTTGGCATCAGCAATATCAGCAGCGGACGGCGCAGCGCCAGCAGGCGGCAACGGATCTTGCCAGATCAGATCTTCCTTCGGCACTTCCGGGCCGAGATAGCGCGCCTTGGGACCCATGTCGCGGTGGGTCAGCTTAAACCAGGCGCGCGCAAAGGCTTCGTTGAAAGCCTGCGGATCATTGAGGAACCTGCGCGAAATTTTTTCGAACTCGGGATCGAAGCGCAGAGTCAGGTCCGTGGTCAACATGGTCGGCTTACGCTTCTTCGACGGATCGAAGGGGTCAGGCATGATCTCTGGTGCGTCTTTGGCCTCCCATTGGATGGCGCCGGCCGGAGACTTGGTCTGAACCCACTCGTACTTGAACAGGTTTTCAAAGAAGTAGTTACTCCACTGGGTCGGGGTCTGTGTCCAGATCACTTCAATACCTGAGGTAATCGCATCCTTACCCACACCACTACCATAGCCACTGGCCCAGCCCAGACCTTGCTGTTCGATCGGTGCCGCTTCCGGATCCGGCCCGATTTTGTCGCCCGGAACCGCACCGTGAGTCTTGCCCAGGGTGTGGCCTCCAGCGATCAGCGCAACGATTTCCTCGTCGTTCATCGCCATGTTGCCAAAGGTGGCGCGAATAAACGGCGCCGCCGAACGCGGATCACCGCTGGCCTCCGGACCTTCAGGGTTAACATAAATCAGACCCATCTCGGTAGCAGACAAGGGACTGTCTTTCAGCGCCTCGGAACGGCGGTGTTTCAGCCACTCCTTCTCGGTCCCCCAGTTGACATCGTTATCCGGCTCCCAGGTGTCTTCACGACCAGCAGCAAAGCCGAAAGTACGAAAGCCCGAGGCCTCCAGGGCAATGTTGCCTGCCAGGATAAACAGGTCGGCCCAACTGATTTTCTGCCCGTACTTCTGTTTTACCGGCCACAATAGACGGCGACTCTTGTCCAGGCTGGCATTATCTGGCCAAGAGCCCAGGGGAGCGAAGCGGTGCTGACCGCGACCGGCGCCGCCACGGCCGTCTACCAGACGATAGGTACCCGCACTGTGCCAAGCCATGCGAATGAACAGGCCACCGTAGCTTCCCCAGTCAGCAGGCCACCACTCTTGCGAGTCGGTCAGGGTCTTCTTGATGTCAGCCTTGAGCGCGGCATAGTCGAGCTTCTTGAACTCTTTGGCGTAGTTAAATTTCTCGCCCAGAGGATTAGATCTTTCCGAATGCTGGTTGAGCAGATCAACGCGCAGCATATTCGGCCACCAGTTAATATTCTGGGTTCCAAGGCCCGCAGGATGGTAAGGGCATTTTGATTCAGTCGACATATGTTCCTTCCTTTAGGTTGATACGCCATTGCTGGTTGGGTATAGAGCCAGAATGGGTAGAAATACCAGTTTTATGCTTGGCTGAGCTCGATTTAGGTCAGCGCCAGGCTTTGCGAGAATCCGACTTAGCGCTCAGTCATGGAAATCGGTTTGAAGGTGAATTGATCACCGAGGGGTATTCAGCTTGAACTGATTTCTTCTTGTGTGGCATATCAGGCTCCTTGCTATGCATAGGTCACGAATGGACACTGGGTAGAACCGGCCGAAACCGGATGCTGCAAGTATTGACCTTGAGCGCTGACTCAGCCAATTCATTTACACAAGCTTGCCAATAGAGAAAAACTTTCAGGAAGGGATTACAGATTAGGCGACAAATCGCAGGCACAAAAAAGCCGGGAAAACCCGGCCTTTTTGCTAAGCAAGGACTGACCTTACTCTTCGCCGGCAGAAGCCAGCTCAGGGCGATCAACCAGCTCGACGTAAGCCATCGGCGCGGCGTCGCCAGGGCGGAAACCGCACTTCAGGATACGCACATAACCGCCGGGACGGTCGGCATAGCGCTTGCCCAGATCGTTGAACAGTTTGCCGACCGCTTCTTTGCTGCGGGTACGGTCAAACGCCAGACGACGGTTGGCAACAGTGTCTTCCTTAGCCAGGGTGATCAGCGGCTCGGCAACGCGACGCAGCTCCTTGGCCTTGGGCAGGGTGGTTTTGATCAATTCATGCTCGAACAGCGACACCGCCATGTTCTGGAACATGGCCTTGCGGTGTGAGCTGGTCCGGCTCAGGTGACGACCACTTTTACGATGACGCATCTCTCAATTCCTCGGTGTCGAGACGATCAGGCCGAAACCTTGTCGTCCTTCTTCAAACTAGCAGGCGGCCAGTTGTCCAGACGCATACCCAGGGACAGACCACGCGAAGCCAGAACGTCCTTGATCTCGGTCAGGGACTTCTTGCCCAGGTTCGGGGTCTTCAGCAGCTCCACTTCGGTACGCTGGATCAGATCGCCAATGTAATAGATGTTTTCAGCCTTCAGACAGTTGGCCGAGCGCACAGTCAGTTCAAGATCGTCCACCGGGCGCAACAGGATCGGATCAATCTCGTCTTCCTGCTGCTCAACCACCGGCTCCTGGTCACCCTTGAGATCGACGAAAGCTGCCAACTGCTGCTGCAGAATGGTAGCGGCACGGCGAATGGCCTCTTCCGGGTCCAGAGTACCGTTGGTCTCCAGATCGATAACCAGCTTGTCCAGGTTGGTCCGTTGCTCGACACGCGCACTTTCCACTACATAAGCCACGCGGCGAACCGGGGTGTAAGTAGCGTCAAGTTGCAGACGACCGATCGAACGGCTCTCGTCTTCGTCGGACTGGCGAGCATCCGCCGGCTCGTAGCCACGGCCACGAGCGACAGTCAACTTCATGCTCAGGGAGCCGTTGTCGGACAGGTTGGCGATTACGTGATCGGGGTTAACGATCTCGACATCGTGATCCAGTTGAATGTCCGCGCCAGTAACCGGACCTGGGCCTTTCTTGGAAAGGCTAAGGGTCACTTGGTCACGGCCGTGCATCTTGATTGCCAGACCTTTGAGGTTCAGCAGGATCTCGATGACATCTTCCTGGACGCCCTCGATGGCGCTGTACTCATGCAAAACGCCGTCGATTTCCGCCTCTACCACGGCGCAACCGGGCATGGAGGAGAGCAGGATGCGACGCAGCGCATTGCCCAGGGTATGGCCGAAACCACGCTCCAGCGGCTCAAGAGTAATCTTGGCGCGGGTGGGCGAGGTTTCCTGTACGTCAATGTGACGCGGGGTTAGAAACTCGGTAACCGAACTCTGCATGGGGCACCTATTTACTGTCTGTCGCTTACTTGGAGTAGAGCTCGACGATCAGGTTTTCATTGATGTCGGCGGACAGGTCGCTGCGGCTCGGCAGGCTCTTGAAGACACCTTCCTTCTTGCCAGAATCGACCTCGATCCACTCTACTTGACCGCGCTGGGCAGCCAGTTCGAGCGCACTGCTAACACGCAGCTGGTTTTTGGCCTTCTCGCGAACGGCTACCACGTCACCCGGGGATACCAGGAAGGAAGCGATGTTCACGGTCTTGCCGTTAACGCTGATGGCCTTGTGGGAAACCAGCTGACGCGCTTCGGAGCGGGTAGCACCAAAGCCCATGCGGTAAACCACATTGTCCAGACGACGCTCGAGCAGTTGCAGCAGGTTCTCACCGGTAGCACCCTTCAGGCGGGCAGCTTCCTTGTAATAGTTGCTGAATTGACGCTCCAGAACGCCGTACATACGACGGACCTTCTGTTTTTCACGCAACTGGGTGCCGTACTCAGACAGACGACCACGGCGTTGACCGTGTACGCCCGGAGGGGTTTCCAGTTTGCACTTGGATTCGAGAGCACGCGCACCGCTTTTCAGGAACAGATCTGTACCTTCACGGCGAGACAGCTTGCACTTGGGACCAATATAACGAGCCATTTCCGTCTCTCCTGATTAAACGCGACGCTTCTTCGGCGGGCGGCAGCCGTTGTGCGGGATGGGGGTAACGTCAGTGATGCTGCTGATTTTGTAACCGCAGGCATTCAGCGCACGGACAGCAGACTCACGACCCGGGCCGGGGCCCTTGACGCACACGTCGAGGTTCTTCAGACCATATTCCAGAGCCGCCTGACCAGCACGCTCGGCAGCCACCTGGGCAGCGAACGGGGTGCTCTTGCGCGAGCCACGGAAACCGGAACCACCGGAAGTGGCCCAGCTCAGGGCATTACCCTGGCGATCGGTAATGGTGATGATAGTGTTGTTGAACGACGCGTGGATGTGGGCAACCCCATCAACCACCGTCTTCTTGACTTTCTTACGGACACGAGCAGCAGGCTTAGCCATATCTGTATATTCCTTCGCGATTACTTACGGATCGGCTTGCGCGGACCCTTACGGGTACGAGCATTGGTCTTGGTGCGCTGACCACGGACCGGCAGGCCACGACGGTGACGCAGACCACGGTAGCAACCCAGATCCATCAGACGCTTGACGTTCATGTTGATCGCACGACGCAGATCGCCTTCGACAGTGCTCTTGGCGACTTCGTTACGCAGCAGGTCAACCTGCTCCTCGTTGAGGTCCTTGATTTTCACATCCGGCGCAATGCCGGTGGTGGCACAAATTTCCTGTGCCTTGGTCCGACCGATACCAAAGATATAGGTCAGGGAGATAACAGTGTGTTTGTTATCCGGGATGTTGACGCCTGCAATACGGGCCATCCAAATTTACTCCGTCTGACAGCTACCTGACTCACCCCAAGCAAACCAGGTTGCGCAAAAAAGGGTGCAGTAGGGTAGCGCTAACAAAAACAAAATTCAACCACCCAGCCAATTATCTGGCCGGGTGGCGGTTATCCTGAGACGTAGTCTTCAATCAGCTGTTGAGGCGATTAGCCTTGGCGCTGCTTGTGACGAGGCTCAGCACTGCAAATCACGCGCACGCTACCATTGCGGCGGATGACCTTGCAGTTACGGCAAAGTTTTTTCACAGATGCTGCAACTTTCATAACCGACTCCTAAAACCTGAACGTCAGCGCAGCATGCCGCTGCCGTAGCCCTTCAGGTTCGATTTCTTCAAAAGAGACTCGTACTGCTGAGAAACGAGGTGCGATTGTACTTGGGACATGAAGTCCATAACAACCACTACGACGATCAACAGCGAGGTCCCACCCAGATAGAAGGGCACATTTGCCGATACCACCAGGAACTGCGGCAACAAACAAACCGCAGTCATGTACAAGGCACCGAACATGGTCAGACGAGTCAGAACACCGTCAATGTAACGCGCTGACTGCTCACCCGGGCGAATACCCGGAATGAACGCACCTGATTTCTTCAGGTTTTCAGCGACATCTTTCGGATTGAACATCAACGCTGTATAGAAGAAGCAGAAGAAAATGATCCCTGCACTAAACAGAATGATATTCAGCGGCTGACCCGGAGCAATGGCCTGAGACAGGCTCTGCAGCCAGCCCATACCCTCACCCTGACCGAACCAGGTCCCCAGCGAGGCCGGGAACAACAGGATACTGCTGGCGAAAATCGCCGGAATCACACCCGCCATATTCACCTTCAGCGGCAGATGACTGCTCTGAGCGGCGAACACCTTGCGGCCCTGTTGGCGCTTAGCGTAATTGACGGTGATCCGACGCTGGCCGCGTTCGACGAAAACGACGAAGGCCACCAAGGCAATCGCCAGAAGGGCAATCGCAATCAAGGCGAAAATGTTGATGTCGCCCTGGCGCGCCGCTTCGAACGACTGGCCAATAGCACTTGGCAACCCGGCAACGATACCGGCAAAAATCAGCATCGAGATGCCGTTGCCAACACCGCGCTCGGTGATCTGTTCACCCAGCCACATCATGAACATGGCGCCCGATACGAAGGTCGTGACCGCTACGAAGTAGAAGCCGAACCCGGTATTGAACGCTACGCCCTGACTGGCCAGACCCACAGACATACCAATGGCTTGAATAAAGGCCAGCACCAGAGTCAGATAACGAGTGTATTGACTGATTTTCCGACGCCCGGACTCACCTTCCTTTTTCAACTGCTCCAAGGTTGGACTGACCGCCGTCATCAACTGCATGATAATTGACGCAGAGATGTACGGCATGATGCCCAGGGCGAAGATACTCATTCGCTCCAGGGCACCACCAGAGAACATGTTGAACAGGCTAAGAATGGTCCCCTCGTTCTGTCTGAACAGATCGGCCAGACGATCAGGGTTGATACCCGGCACCGGGATATGCGCCCCGATACGGTAAACAATGATCGCCAGGAACAGGAAGCGCAAACGCCCCCATAGTTCACTCAGGCCGCCTTGATTCATTCCAGAGAGAGCGCCTTGCTTAGCCATTTAGTCCTCGATCTTGCCGCCAGCCGCGATGATCGCTGCACGTGCACCCTTAGTAGCCATCAGGCCTTTCAGGGTGACGGCCTTGGTGATTTCTCCGGAGAGAACCACTTTGGCACGCGAATACTTGTTGCCGATGATGTTGGCATCCTTGAGCGCCTGCAGGTCAACCACCTCAACGTCCAGCTTGTTCAGCTCACTGGTACGGATCTCGGCGGTCACCATGGCAATCTTGGAAACAAAACCAAACTTCGGCAGACGACGATGCAACGGCTGTTGACCACCCTCGAAGCCCGGGGCGACGGTCCCGCCGGAGCGAGAAGTCAGACCCTTGTGGCCGCGACCGGCAGTCTTGCCCAGGCCGCTACCGATACCGCGGCCGACGCGATGCTTCTCGCGACGGGCGCCCGGTGCGGAACGCAGATCATTCAGTTTCATGTCTTAACCCTCTACCCGAACCATGTAGGAGACCTTGTTGATCATCCCACGGACAGCCGGAGTATCTTCGACTTCAACAGTGTGACCGATACGGCGCAGGCCCAGGCCCTTTACACAGGCGATGTGCTTGGGCAGACGACCGGCAACGCTCTTGGTCAGCGTTACTTTGATTTTTTCGTTAGCCATCTGAGCTTACCCCGCGATGTCTTCGACGGTCTTGCCGCGTTTGGCCGCTACAGACTCGGGAGACTGCATCGACTTCAGACCCTTGTAGGTAGCCTGAACGACGTTAACCGGGTTGGTGGAACCGTAGCACTTGGCCAGAACGTTATGCACGCCCGCAGCTTCCAGCACGGCACGCATTGCGCCACCAGCGATGACACCAGTACCTTCGGAGGCCGGCTGCATGAACACCTTGGAGGCGCCATGAGCAGCTTTGACCGGGTACTGCAGAGTGGTCCCGTTCAGGTCCACCTGAATCATGTTGCGACGAGCGGCTTCCATGGCTTTCTGGATAGCGGCAGGCACTTCACGCGCCTTGCCACGACCGAAGCCAACACGGCCCTTGCCATCACCTACCACAGTCAGTGCGGTGAAGGCGAAGATACGGCCACCTTTTACTACTTTGGCAACGCGGTTAACCTGAACCAGCTTCTCAATGTAACCTTCGTCGCGCTTTTGGTCGAAATTAGCCATAGCTTTTACCCTTAGAATTCCAGCCCGCCTTCACGAGCAGCGTCGGCCAACGCCTTGACGCGGCCATGATACTTGAAGCCGGAACGGTCGAAAGCGACCTGAGTAACGCCGGCAGCTTTGGCGCGCTCGGCGACCAGTTGACCAACCTTCTTGGCGGCTTCGATGTTGCCGGTGTTGCCACCACGCAGGCTGGCGTCCAGGGTGGAGGCACTGGCCAGAACCTTGGAACCATCGGCAGCGATCACCTGTGCGTAAATGTGCTGCGAAGAGCGGTGCACGCACAGACGTACGGCTTCCAGCTCACGCATTTTCAGACGCGAACGGCGAGCGCGACGGAGACGAATAACTTTTTTATCGCTCATTTGCTATGCCCTACTTCTTCTTGGCTTCTTTACGACGCACGACCTCATCGGCGTAGCGTACACCCTTGCCCTTATAAGGCTCAGGACGACGGAAATCACGAATTTCCGCGGCTACTTGACCGACCAGTTGCTTGTCGATGCCTTTGATGATGATGTCAGTCTGGCTCGGGGTTTCAACGGAAACACCCTCGGGCAACTGATAGTCGATCGGGTGCGAGTAACCCAGAGCCAGAGACAGAACCTGCCCTTTGGCCTGAGCCTTGTAACCTACACCGACCAGCTGCAGCTTGCGCTCAAAGCCCTGGCTGACGCCGATAACCATGTTGTTGACCAGGGCGCGGGTGGTACCGGCCATGGCCATGTTCGGGCTACCCGGACGAGCAGCTACGCGCAACTCACCATCTTCCTGAACGACTTCAACGGTGGAGTGCAGATTCAGCTGCAGGGTACCTTTGGCGCCCTTGACTGACAGCTCCTGGCCGTTGACCTTGATTTCTACACCCTGCGGCAATTTGACAGGGTTCTTAGCGACGCGAGACATCGTAACCCCCTATCAGAATACGGTGCAGAGTACTTCGCCGCCGATACCGGCAGCGCGAGCAGCGCGATCAGTCATTACACCCTTGTTGGTGGAGACGATCGAGACACCCAGTCCACCCCTGACCTTCGGCAGCTGGTCAACGGCTTTGTACTGGCGCAGGCCGGGACGGCTCACACGCTTCAGCTCTTCAATTACCGGCTTGCCCTCGAAGTACTTGAGCTCGATCGAGAGCACAGGCTTGGCATCACCTGAAACTTCATAACCGGCAACATAGCCTTCTTCTTTAAGTACTTTGGCGACAGCCACCTTCAGCTTTGCCGAAGGCATGCTGACACTGGACTTTTCAGCCATCTGGGCATTACGGATACGGGTCAGCATATCTGCCAACGGGTCCTGCATACTCATGGGCTTTCTGCTCCTGAAACTGAGTAATAAAGGTCTGGATTACCAGCTGGCCTTGACCAGACCGGGAACATCACCGCGCATGGCTGCTTCACGCAGCTTGATGCGGCTCAGACCGAACTTGCGATATACACCGTGCGGACGACCAGTGATACGGCAGCGGTTACGCTGACGGACCGGGCTGGCATCGCGCGGCAATTTTTGCAGGGCTACCTGGGCATTCCAACGCTCTTCGGCAGAGGCGTTGACATTACCGATGGTAGCCTTGAGCTCAGCACGCTTCTTGGCGTACTTAGCAACCAGACGAGCGCGCTTGGCCTCGCGGTTTTTCATGCTGATTTTGGCCATGACCTGACTCCTAGTTGCGGAACGGGAAGCTGAACGCACGCAGCAGCGCACGACCTTCATCGTCGGTCCGCGCGGTGGTGGTCAGGGTAATGTCCAGACCACGCAGGGCATCGATCTTGTCGTAATCGATTTCCGGGAAAATGATCTGTTCCTTGACGCCCATGCTGTAGTTACCGCGACCGTCGAACGACTTGGCGTTCAGACCACGGAAGTCACGTACACGCGGCAGCGAAATCGACAGCAGACGGTCGAGAAATTCGTACATCTGCTCACGACGCAGGGTCACCTTGACGCCGATCGGCCAGCCATCACGGATCTTGAAACCCGCGATCGACTTGCGCGAATAGGTCACGATGCCCTTGCGACCGGTGATCTTTTCCAGATCGGCCAGTGCGTTCTCGATGACTTTCTTGTCACCGACGGCCTCACCAAGACCCATGTTCAGGGTGATCTTGGTGATCTTCGGCACTTCCATCACGTTCTTCAGGCCGAGCTCTTCTTTCAGCTTGGGAACGAGGTTAGTGCGGTAATGCTCTTTCAATCTTGCCATGGTAAGCACCTAGATTCTCAAGCGTCGACCGCTTTTTGGGTCGACTTGAAAATACGAACCTTCTTACCGTCTTCGACCTTGAAGCCGACACGATCGGCCTTGCTGGTCTCAGGGTTGAAGATAGCCACGTTGGAGACGTGGATAGGCGCCTCCTTTTCAACAATGCCGCCCTGACGACCAGCCATCGGATTAGGCTTGGTGTGGCGCTTGACAATGTTGACGCCAGCGATCAACAGGCGGGCATCAGCCAGGACCTTGAGGACCTTGCCACGCTTGCCTTTGTCTTTGCCGGCGATGACGATTACGTCGTCGTCACGTTTGATCTTTTGCATGACCGGGCTCCTTACAGCACTTCGGGCGCGAGGGAAACGATCTTCATGAACTTCTCGTTACGAAGTTCACGCGTCACTGGCCCAAAGATGCGGGTACCGATCGGCTCATTCTTGTTGTTGAGCAGAACGGCAGCGTTGCCATCGAAACGGATCAGCGAACCGTCAGTACGGCGTACGCCGTGACGGGTACGCACGATGACCGCGTTGAGCACCTGGCCTTTCTTTACCTTACCGCGCGGAATCGCTTCCTTGACGGTAACTTTGATGATGTCGCCAATGCCGGCGTAGCGGCGGTGAGAACCGCCCAGAACCTTGATACACATCACTCGACGTGCACCACTGTTGTCAGCCACATCCAGCATGGATTGAGTCTGAATCATAACTTTCTCCGACCCTTAAATAATCCGCTATACCGCGCGGGGCTTATACCTGCGCCGCGCGCTCGTCAACCTGCACCAGGGTCCAGCTCTTGGTTTTAGCCAAGGGGCGGGTTTCCCGGATGGTGACCAGGTCGCCGATGCGGCATTCGTTGTTTTCGTCGTGCGCATGCAGCTTGGTAGAGCGCTTTACGTACTTGCCGTAAAGGGGATGCTTTACCTGACGCTCAACGAGCACAGTGACGGTCTTGTCCATCTTGTCGCTGACCACACGGCCAGTAACGGTACGTACTGTTTTGTTCTCGGCCATGATCAGTTACCACCTTTCTGATTGAGCACGGTCTTCACACGGGCGATATCACGCTTGACCTGCTTGAGCAGGTGGCTCTGACCCAGTTGACCGGTAGCCTTCTGCATGCGCAGATTGAACTGGTCACGCAGCAGGGTGAGCAGCTGCTCGTTGAGCTGCTCGGCTGATTTTTCACGAAGTTCTGTCGCTTTCATCACATCACCGTCCGCTTAACAAAGGTGGTAGCGAGAGGCAGCTTGGCTGCGGCCAGGGCAAATGCCTCGCGCGCCAGCTCTTCGGAAACACCTTCAATCTCGTACAGGACTTTGCCCGGCTGAATCTGGGCTACCCAGTACTCGACGTTACCTTTACCTTTACCCATCCGCACTTCCAGCGGCTTCTTGGAGATCGGCTTGTCGGGGAATACCCGGATCCAGATCTTGCCACCACGCTTGACGTGACGGGTCAAGGCACGACGGGCCGCCTCGATCTGACGAGCAGTCAGACGACCACGGCTGACGGACTTGAGGGCGAACTCGCCAAAGCTCACCTTACTACCGCGATGCGCCAGGCCACGGTTGTGACCGGTCATTTGCTTGCGGAACTTCGTACGCTTCGGTTGCAACATGTGCGTACCCCTTACTTAGCAGCTTTTTTCTTGGGAGCGGCAGCTTTGGTTTCTTCCGGCTGACCACCAATGATCTCGCCCTTGAAGATCCAAACCTTGACGCCAATCACACCGTAAGTGGTGTGGGCTTCAGCTGTCGCGTAATCAATGTCGGCGCGCAGGGTGTGCAGCGGCACACGACCTTCGCGGTACCATTCGGTGCGGGCGATTTCGGCGCCGCCCAAACGGCCGCTGACCTGAATCTTGATACCCTTGGCACCGATACGCATGGCGTTCTGAACCGCACGCTTCATGGCGCGACGGAACATCACGCGACGCTCCAGCTGCTGAGCAACGCTCTGGGCCACCAGGGCACCGTCGAGTTCCGGCTTGCGGATCTCTTCGATGTTGATGTGCACCGGCACGCCCATCTGCTGAGTCAGTTCCTGACGCAGCTTCTCGACGTCCTCACCCTTCTTGCCAATCACGATGCCCGGACGAGCGGTGTGAATGGTGATACGGGCAGTTTGGGCCGGACGCTGGATATCCACGCGGCTGACCGAAGCGCTTTTCAGTTTGTCCTGAATGTACGCACGTACTTTCAGGTCGGTGTTCAGATAGTCGGCATAGTTGCGACCATCTGCGTACCACACCGAAGTGTGTTCTTTAACGATACCGAGGCGAATGCCTACCGGATGTACTTTCTGACCCATGTGATCGACTCCTACTTGTCAGCAACCTTGACCGTGATATGGCAAGACCGCTTTACGATGCGATCAGCACGGCCTTTGGCACGCGGCATGATGCGCTTCAGGGAGCGACCTTCATTGACAAACACGGTGGAGACCTTCAGGTCATCCACGTCTGCGCCATCATTGTGCTCGGCGTTGGCAATTGCCGACTCCAGCACTTTCTTGATGACATCAGCGGCCTTCTTGTTGCTGAAGCTCAGCAGGTTCAGGGCCTCATCCACCTTTTTCCCGCGGATCTGGTCGGCGACCAAGCGAGCTTTCTGGGCAGAGAGTCGGGCGCCCTTGAGAGTAGCGGCTACTTCCATCTTCCTAACCCCTTAGCGCTTGGCTTTCTTGTCTGCCGCGTGACCACGATAGGTACGCGTAGCAGAGAATTCGCCCAACTTGTGGCCGACCATGTCTTCGGTAACGATGACCGGTACATGCTGACGACCGTTATGTACGGCGATGGTCAGACCAACCATCTGCGGCAGAATCATCGAACGGCGCGACCAGGTCTTGATCGGCTTACGCTCATTCTTTTCAACTGCCACTTCGATCTTCTTCAACAGGTGAAGATCGATAAAAGGACCTTTCTTCAGAGAACGCGGCACTGTCGTATCCCCTCTAATTACTTGCTGCGACGACGGACAATCATCTTGTCAGTGCGCTTGTTGGACCGAGTCTTGGCACCCTTGGTCGGGAAGCCCCACGGCGACACCGGATGACGACCACCAGAAGTACGCCCTTCACCACCACCATGCGGGTGATCAACCGGGTTCATGGCAACACCACGAACGGTCGGACGGATACCACGCCAGCGTTTGGCGCCAGCCTTGCCGAGAGAGCGCAGGCTGTGCTCACCGTTGGACACTTCGCCCAGGGTGGCGCGGCACTCGCCCAGTACCTTGCGCATCTCGCCAGAGCGCAGACGCACGGTGACATAGGCACCTTCACGAGCAACCAGCTGAACGGAGGCACCGGCGCTGCGAGCAACCTGAGCACCCTTGCCAGGCTTCAGTTCGATCGCGTGAATGGTGCTACCGACCGGAATGTTGCGCAGCGGCAGAGTGTTACCCGGCTTGATCGGTGCATCGGCACCGGAGATCACCTGATCACCAGCACTCACGCCCTTGGGCGCGATGATGTAACGACGCTCGCCATCGGCATATTTCAGCAGAGCAATATGAGCGGTACGGTTCGGATCGTATTCGATACGCTCAACGACGGCCGGAATGCCATCCTTGTTGCGACGAAAATCGACCAGACGATAGTGCTGCTTGTGGCCGCCCCCGCGGTGACGCGTGGTGATGCGACCATTGTTGTTACGACCACCAGACTTGCCTTGCTTCTCGACCAGAGGAGCATAAGGCGCGCCCTTGTGCAGGTCAGAGTTGACGACCTTGACGACGAAGCGGCGGCCAGCGGAAGTAGGTTTACATTTAACGATAGCCATGATGTATCCCCTTATTCAGCGCTGGCGAAGTCGATGTCTTGACCGGCTTCCAGGCTGATATAGGCCTTCTTCCAGTCATTACGCTTGCCCAGGCCGCGCATGGTACGCTTGGTCTTGCCCTTGACGTTCAGGGTCGAGACGCTCTTGACCTTGACGTTGAACAGCTGCTCAACGGCCTTCTTGATTTCCAGCTTGGTGGCAGTGGTGTCCACCTTGAACACAAACTGGTTCTTGCTGTCAGCCAGCACAGTCGCCTTTTCAGACACATGCGGGCCCAGCAGTACTTTGAAAATGCGCTCCTGGTTCATCCCAGCATCTCCTCGAACTTCTTGACGGCAGGCACGGTAATCAGCACCTTGTCGTAGGCGATCAGGCTGACCGGGTCCGAACCCTGTACATCACGTACATCGACGTGCGGCAGGTTGCGCGCTGCCAGGTACAGGTTTTCGTCAACGCTGTCGGTCACGATCAGCACGTTGTCCAGGTTCAGATCCTTCAGCTTGCCGATCAGGCCTTTGGTCTTGGGTGCGTCGACAGCAAAGCTCTCAACCACAACCAGACGCTCCTGACGGACCAGCTCGGACAGGATCGAACGCAGAGCACCGCGGTACATCTTGCGGTTCAACTTCTGTTCGAAGTCACGCGGACGCGCGGCGAAAGTGGTACCGCCCCCACGCCAGATCGGGCTGCGGATGGTACCGGCACGGGCGCGACCAGTGCCTTTCTGGCGCCAGGGCTTTTTGCCACCGCCAGAAACGTCGGAACGGGTCTTCTGCTGCTTGGTGCCCTGACGGCCGCCAGCCATGTAGGCGACGACTGCCTGGTGAACCAGGGTTTCGTTAAACTCGGCGGCAAAGGTCAGATCGGAAACGTCGATCGCACTTGCGCCAGCTACATTCAAATTCATGGTAACTCCCCCTTAACCCTTGGCCTTGACTGCCGGGCGAACAACAACGTCGCTACCGGTAGCACCAGGTACCGCGCCCTTGATGAGCAGCAGGTTACGTTCGGCGTCAACGCGCACGACTTCCAGGGTCTGCACGGTCACTTGCTCAGCACCCATGTGACCAGACATTTTTTTGCCCTTGAAGACGCGACCCGGAGTTTGGCACTGGCCAATCGAACCCGGTACACGGTGGGAAACGGAGTTACCGTGGGTAGCATCCTGACCGCGGAAGTTCCAGCGCTTGATGGTACCGGCGAAGCCCTTACCCTTGGATTGCCCGGTAACGTCTACTTTCTGGCCCGCTTCAAAAATGCTAACGGTAATTTCTGCGCCGGCTTCAAACTCCTGACCTGCTTCCAGGCGGAATTCGCATACGCGGCGACCTGCCGCAGTATTGGCCTTGGCAAAATGCCCTGCCATCGGCTTGGTCACGCGAGTAGCGCGACGCTCACCAACGGTCACCTGCACGGCCTGATAGCCGTCGGTATCCTGGGACTTAACCTGAGTGACACGGTTCGGCTCTACTTCAATCACCGTAACCGGAATGGAAACACCATCTTCAGTGAAAACGCGGGTCATACCGCATTTCCGGCCGACTACACCAATAGTCATGTTGTAAACCTCATGAGTGCACGGGGCTATTTACCCGCTATGGCCGCCCATTTCAGGGCGTTACACGACTGATAGCCCCCGTCGTGTGGGGCTTCAGCCGAGGCTGATCTGGACCTCTACACCTGCTGCCAGGTCCAGCTTCATCAGCGCATCAACAGTTTTGTCGGTGGGCTGAACGATATCCAGCACCCGCTTGTGGGTACGGATTTCATATTGATCCCGCGCATCTTTATTGACGTGCGGAGAAATCAATACGGTAAAACGCTCTTTGCGAGTCGGCAAAGGAATCGGACCACGCACCTGAGCCCCAGTACGCTTCGCGGTATCCACGATTTCCTGGGTAGATTGATCAATCAGGCGATGGTCAAAAGCCTTCAACCGAATACGGATTTGTTGGTTCTGCATTTGACCAGAAACTCCAAGTAACGGTTCTTCTGAGCACACCCGCACAACGGGCAGGCCCATCCAAGGGAGGCGCAATTCTACTGATGCAACCACCCACTGTCAACTCAAATACAAAAGCCCCCGAAGAACGGGGGCTTTTGCTGACGCTTCAGATCATTACTCGATGATCTTGGCAACCACGCCGGCGCCAACGGTACGACCACCTTCGCGAATCGCGAAGCGCAGGCCGTCTTCCATGGCGATCGGAGCGATCAGGGTAACAACCAGCTTGACGTTGTCGCCCGGCATCACCATCTCTACGCCTTCCGGCAGCTCGCAAGAACCAGTCACGTCAGTAGTACGGAAGTAGAACTGCGGACGATAGCCCTTGAAGAACGGAGTGTGGCGACCACCTTCGTCTTTGCCCAGTACGTAGACTTCGGCTTCGAACTTGGTGTGCGGGGTGATGGTGCCCGGCTTGGCCAGAACCTGACCACGCTCAACGTCTTCACGCTTGGTACCACGCAGCAGAACACCAACGTTCTCACCAGCACGACCTTCGTCGAGCAGCTTGCGGAACATTTCAACACCAGTACAGGTGGTCTTGGTGGTAGCTTTGATACCAACGATTTCGACTTCTTCCTGAACGCGAACGATACCGCGCTCAACACGACCAGTCACAACGGTACCGCGACCAGAGATCGAGAATACGTCTTCGATCGGCATCAGGAACGGCTTGTCGATAGCACGCTCAGGCTCAGGAATGTAGCTGTCCAGAGTCTCAACCAGCTTCTGTACGGCCGATACACCGATACCATTGTCGTCTTTGCCTTCCAGCGCCATCAGCGCCGAACCAACAACGATCGGAGTGTCGTCGCCTGGGAAGTCGTAGGTGCTCAGCAGATCGCGAACTTCCATCTCGACCAGCTCCAGCAGCTCCTCGTCATCAACCATGTCAGCCTTGTTCAGGAACACGACGATGTAAGGTACGCCAACCTGACGAGACAGCAGGATGTGCTCACGAGTCTGCGGCATCGGGCCGTCAGCAGCCGAGCAAACCAGGATCGCGCCGTCCATCTGGGCAGCACCAGTGATCATGTTCTTGACGTAGTCGGCGTGGCCAGGGCAGTCAACGTGCGCGTAGTGACGAGTCGGAGAATCGTACTCTACGTGCGAAGTGTTGATGGTGATACCGCGAGCCTTTTCTTCCGGCGCGTTGTCGATCTGATCGAAAGCGCGAGCGGAACCGCCGTAAGTTTCAGCACAGACCTTGGTCAGCGCAGCGGTCAGAGTGGTCTTGCCATGGTCAACGTGACCGATGGTGCCCACGTTCAGGTGCGGTTTACTACGTTCAAACTTTTCTTTAGCCACGGTTGATAACCTCTTAAATTAGCTTAGGTTCAAGTTAGCCTTGTTTCTTGATGATTGCTTCTGCGATGTTGGCCGGAGCCTCGGCGTACTTGGCAAATTCCATAGAGTAGCTAGCACGGCCTTGGGACATGGAGCGCACGTCCGTGGCATAACCGAACATCTCACCAAGCGGAACCTCAGCGCGGATCACCTTACCGGAGACGGAATCTTCCATACCCTGGATCAAACCGCGACGACGGTTCAGGTCGCCCATTACGTCACCCATGTAATCTTCAGGGGTAACCACTTCGACCTTCATGATCGGCTCCAACAATACAGCACCACCCTTCTGGGCCAACTGCTTGGTAGCCATCGAAGCGGCGATCTTGAACGCCATTTCGTTGGAGTCGACATCATGATAGGAACCATCAAAGATGGTTGCCTTCAGGGAAATCAGCGGGCAGCCGGCGAGAACACCGTTTTTCATCTGCTCCTCGACACCCTTCTGTACTGCCGGGATGTATTCCTTGGGAACCACACCACCGACAACCTCGTTGGCGAATACCAGACCCTCGACACCGTCTTCAGCCGGCTCGAAGCGGATCCACACATGACCAAACTGACCACGACCACCAGACTGACGCACAAACTTGCCTTCAATCTCGCAAGTATTGCGAATCGCCTCACGGTAGGCCACCTGCGGCTTGCCGATATTGGCTTCAACGTTGAATTCACGCTTCATGCGATCAACGATGATGTCCAGGTGCAGCTCACCCATGCCGCCAATGATAGTCTGACCGGACTCTTCGTCAGTCTTAACCCGGAACGACGGATCTTCCTGGGCCAATTTGCCCAGAGCGATACCCATCTTTTCCTGATCGGCCTTGGTCTTGGGCTCAACCGCAACGTGAATTACCGGCTCAGGGAAATCCATGCGCTCGAGCACAATCGGCTTATCGGCATCACACAGAGTGTCACCAGTAGTGACATCCTTCATACCGATCAGCGCCGCAATGTCGCCCGCACGCACTTCCTTGATCTCTTCACGCTGGTTGGCATGCATCTGAACCATACGGCCGACGCGCTCTTTCTTACCCTTGACCGAGTTGACAACCGAGTCACCGGAAGACAGCACGCCCGAATACACCCGCACAAAAGTCAGAGTCCCGACGAAGGGGTCGGTCGCAATCTTGAACGCCAGCGCAGCGAAGGGCTCGTCATCACTGGAGCTGCGTGAGTCGTGCTTCTCCTCGTCATCCGGATGCACGCCCTTGATGGCTTCAACCTCATCAGGCGCCGGCAGGAAGTCGACAACCGCATCCAAAACAAGAGGAACACCCTTGTTCTTAAACGAGGAGCCGCACACCGCCGGAACGATTTCACAAGCCAGAGTACGCTGACGCAAACCAGCCTTGATCTCGTCCTCAGTCAGCTCAATACCTTCGAGGTACTTGTTCATCAGCTCTTCATTGGCCTCGGCTGCCGCCTCGACCATGTTCGAGCGCCACTCTTCGGCCAGACCCTGAAGCTCCGCAGGAATATCTTCCTCGCGATAGGTCATACCCTTGTCTTCGTCGTTCCAGTAGATCGCCTTCATCTTGATCAGATCGACCTGACCTTCGAAGTTCTCTTCAGAACCGATAGCCAGCTGAACCGGAACCGGGGTATGCCCCAGGCGCTTCTTGATCTGCTCAACCACACGCAAGAAATTGGCGCCCTGACGATCCATTTTGTTGACGTAGACAATGCGCGGCACGCCGTATTTGTTGGCCTGACGCCATACGGTCTCGGACTGCGGCTCAACGCCGGAAGTACCACAAAACACCACCACAGCACCGTCCAGTACACGCAACGAACGCTCTACTTCAATAGTGAAGTCAACGTGGCCGGGAGTGTCGATGATATTGACACGGTACTTGTTCGGAAACTGACCACGCGCACCCTGCCAGAAGGTCGTTACAGCAGCAGAGGTAATGGTGATACCACGCTCCTGCTCCTGCACCATCCAGTCAGTAGTGGCAGCGCCGTCATGCACCTCACCCAGCTTGTGATTGATACCGGTATAAAACAGCACCCGCTCAGTGGTGGTGGTTTTCCCAGCATCCACATGCGCACAGATACCGATATTGCGGTACAGATTGATCGGGGTAGAACGAGCCATGGTAGTCTCCTGAGGCTCTTAGAAGCGGTAGTGCGAGAAGGCCTTGTTGGCTTCAGCCATGCGGTGCACGTCTTCACGCTTCTTAACCGCAGCACCCTTACCTTCAGCCGCATCAAGCAGCTCACCGGCCAGGCGCAGGTCCATCGACTTCTCACCACGCTTACGGGCAGCATCTACCAGCCAGCGCATCGCCAGAGCGTTGCGACGAGCGGGACGCACTTCAACCGGAACCTGATAGGTGGCACCGCCAACACGACGGGATTTAACTTCTACGAGCGGAGCAATGGCGTCGAGAGCTTTCTCGAACAGCTCGACCGGATCCTCGGCCTTGGTACGCTCTTTAACTTTGTCCAGAGCACCGTAAACGATGCGCTCGGCGACCGACTTCTTGCCGCTTTCCATTACATGGTTCATGAACTTGGCAAGAATCTGGCTGCCGTATTTCGGCTCTGGCAGGATCTCACGTTTTGCCGCTACACGACGTCTTGGCATGATAAGCCCTCAAACGGTCTTCAGGTTAGCCCAGGACTGTAACGCTTGCGTTACACCTGACCTTACTCTTATCGACTCAGGTAAATGATTTTTAAACTTACTTAGGACGCTTGGCGCCGTACTTCGAACGACCTTGCTTACGGTCTTTGACACCCGAGGTGTCCAGAGAGCCGCGAACAGTGTGGTAACGCACACCCGGCAAGTCTTTTACACGGCCGCCGCGAATCAGAACGACGCTGTGCTCTTGCAGGTTGTGACCTTCACCACCGATATAGGATGAAACTTCGTAGCCGTTGGTCAGACGCACACGGCAGACTTTACGCAGAGCCGAGTTCGGCTTCTTCGGCGTAGTGGTATACACACGGGTGCATACGCCACGACGCTGCGGGCAGTTCTGCAGCGCCGGCACGTCGCTCTTTTCAGCAACGCGCTTACGCGGCTTGCGTACCAGCTGGTTGATTGTTGCCATCTAGCAAAACTCCACTGATGTCACTGGGACATATTAAATAAAAAATGGCAGGACGAAGTGCCCCGCCAATTTTAGGGGTACGGAATTCTATAGAGCCCGCCCCCGAACGTCAAGGTACCCGGCACCCCTGGGCGCCGGGCCACCCTGTCAGTTTCCGCTTGAGTTGAGCGCGTCGGACAGTGCCTGCTCGACTTCACTGGCGCTGACCTTGACCGGCTTGTCGGCCATTCGCTGACGCTTGCGCTCGGCGTGATAGGCCAGACCGGTACCGGCCGGAATCAAACGGCCCACCACCACGTTTTCCTTCAGACCGCGCAGGTTGTCGCGCTTGCCGGTAACCGCAGCTTCAGTCAGTACCCGCGTGGTCTCCTGGAAGGAGGCTGCGGAAATGAACGACTCGGTCGACAGCGAGGCCTTGGTGATACCCAGCAGAATCCGCTCGTACTTGGCCGGGAACTTGTCCTGGGCTGCCAGGCGCTCGTTCTCTTCCAGTACCTGGGTCAGTTCAACCTGATCACCCTTGATCAAGCTGGAGTCACCAGCTTCGCTGATCTCGACCTTGCGCAGCATCTGACGGATGGTCACTTCGATGTGCTTGTCGTTGATCTTCACGCCCTGCAGACGGTAAACGTCCTGAATCTCGTTGACGATGTACTTGGCCAGCGCACTGACACCCAGCAGCCGCAGGATATCGTGCGGGTTGCTCGGACCGTCGGAGATAACTTCACCTTTGGTGACCTGCTCACCTTCAAACACGTTCAGGTGACGCCACTTCGGAATCAGCTCCTCGTAAGGTTCGCCGCCGTCGGTCGGGGTAATGACCAGACGACGCTTGCCCTTGGTTTCCTTACCGAACGAAATCGCCCCGCTGATCTCTGCCAAAATCGCCGGCTCTTTCGGCCGCCGGGCTTCGAACAGGTCAGCAACGCGCGGCAGACCACCGGTAATGTCACGAGTCTTCGAGGTTTCCTGCGGGATACGTGCAATCACGTCACCCACGCTAACCTTGGCGCCGTCAGTCATATTGACCAGTGCGTTGGCCGGCAGGAAGTACTGCGCCGGCACATCGGTACCCGGCATCATCAATTCCTTGCCATTGGCATCGACCAGCTTAACCGCCGGACGAATATCCTTACCGGCAGCCGGGCGATCCTTCGGATCCATGACCTCGATGTTGGTCAGACCGGTCAGCTCATCAGCGGTACGCTTGATGGTGATCCCTTCATCCATGCCAACGAAGGCCACAGTACCGGAGATTTCGCTGACAATCGGGTGAGTGTGCGGGTCCCACTTGGCAACGATGGCGCCGGCCTCAACCTTCTCGCCTTCCTTGACCGAGATCACTGCACCGTAGGGCAGCTTGTAGCGCTCACGCTCACGGCCGAACTCGTCGGCCACCGCCAGCTCGCCGGAACGCGACACGGCGACCAGCGCCCCATCAGCACGCTCGACGTGCTTGAGGTTGTGCAGACGAATGGCGCCGCCGTTCTTGACCTGCACACTGTCGGCCGCTGAAGTCCGGCTGGCCGCCCCCCCGATGTGGAAGGTACGCATGGTCAGCTGGGTACCAGGCTCCCCAATCGACTGGGCAGCAATAACACCTACCGCCTCACCGATGTTGATCTGATGGCCGCGCGCAAGATCACGACCGTAACAGGTCGAGCACACACCATAACGGGTTTCACAGGTGATCGGCGAGCGCACCAGCACTTCGTCGACACTGTTCATTTCCAGGAACTCGACCCACTTTTCGTCGATCAGCGTTCCAGCCGGTACAATCACATCTTCGGTTCCGGGCTTGAACACATCACGCGCCACCACGCGACCAAGTACGCGCTCGCCCAGCGGCTCAACAATATCGCCACCTTCAATGTGCGGCGACATTAACAGGCCGTTGTCGGTACCGCAGTCAACTTCAGTGATGACCAGATCCTGAGCCACGTCAACCAGACGACGGGTCAGGTAACCTGAGTTGGCAGTCTTCAAGGCAGTATCGGCCAGACCTTTACGCGCACCGTGGGTCGAGATGAAGTACTGCAGTACGTTCAGACCTTCGCGGAAGTTGGCGGTAATCGGCGTCTCGATAATCGAGCCATCCGGCTTGGCCATCAGGCCCCGCATCCCGGCCAACTGACGGATCTGGGCAGCCGAACCCCGGGCACCGGAGTCAGCCATCATGTACATCGAGTTGAACGACTCCTGATCCACTTCGTTGCCATCACGGTCGATGACTCTGGTGGTTTTCAGGTTGTCCATCATGGCCTTGGAAATTTCATCGTTGGCCTTGGACCACAAGTCGATGACCTTGTTGTACTTCTCACCCTGGGTCACCAGACCGGAAGCGTACTGGTCTTCGATTTCCTTGACCTCATCGGTGGCTTCTTCAATGATCCGGGCCTTCTCGTCCGGAATCACGAAGTCGTTGACCCCGATCGAGGCACCAGAGATGGTCGAATAGGCAAAGCCGGTATACATCAACTGGTCGGCGAAGATGACGGTTTCCTTCAGCCCCACTACCCGGTAGCAGTGGTTGATCAGCTTGGAAATCGCCTTTTTCTTCAGCGGCTGGTCAGCCAGCTCGAACGGCAGCCCCTTGGGCAGAATCTGGAACAACAGCGCCCGACCCACTGTGGTATCGACTACCCGAGTCTCGGTGGTCCAGCTCTCGTCCTTGTGCTTGACGGTTTCAGTGATCCGCACCTTGACCATTGCGTGCAGCTCGGCCTGACCGCTGCGGTAAGCCATTTCGACTTCCTGCACGTTGGCAAAGCGCATGCCTTCGCCCTTGGCGTTGATCCGCGAACGGGTCATGTAGTACAGACCCAGCACCACGTCCTGGGACGGCACAATGATCGGCTCGCCAGAGGCCGGCGATAGAATGTTGTTGGTCGACATCATCAGCGCACGCGCTTCGAGCTGGGCTTCCAGCGTCAAAGGTACGTGCACCGCCATCTGGTCACCGTCGAAGTCGGCGTTGTAGGCCGCGCAAACCAGCGGGTGCAGCTGGATTGCCTTGCCTTCGATCAGAACCGGCTCGAACGCCTGGATACCCAGACGGTGCAGTGTCGGTGCACGGTTCAGCAGAACCGGGTGTTCGCGGATGACTTCAGCCAGGATATCCCAGACTTCCGGCAGCTCGCGCTCAACCATCTTCTTGGCGGCCTTGATGGTAGTCGCCAGGCCACGATGCTCCAGCTTGCCGAAGATGAACGGCTTGAACAGCTCCAGCGCCATCTTCTTGGGAAGACCGCACTGATGCAGACGCAGGGTCGGACCAACCACGATCACTGAACGACCGGAGTAGTCGACGCGCTTGCCAAGCAGGTTCTGACGGAAGCGACCCTGCTTACCCTTGATCATGTCAGCCAGTGACTTCAGCGGGCGCTTGTTGGTGCCGGTGATGGCACGGCCACGGCGACCGTTGTCCAGCAGCGCATCAACCGATTCCTGCAGCATGCGCTTTTCGTTGCGCACGATGATATCCGGCGCCGACAGGTCGAGCAGGCGCTTGAGGCGGTTGTTACGGTTGATCACCCGGCGGTACAGATCATTCAGATCCGAAGTCGCGAAACGGCCACCATCCAGCGGTACCAGCGGACGCAGATCCGGCGGCAACACCGGCAGCACGGTCATGACCATCCACTCCGGCTTGTTGCCGGAACCCTGGAAGGCTTCCATCAGCTTCAGCCGCTTGGCCAGCTTCTTGATCTTGGTTTCCGAGGTGGTCTGCGGAATCTCTTCACGCAGCTTGCTGATCTCGTGTTCCAGGTCCATGGCGCTGAGCAGCTCGAATACCGCCTCGGCACCCATACGGGCATCGAAGTCGTCGCCGAACTCTTCCAGCGCTTCGAAGTACTGCTCGTCGTTCAGCAACTGCCCCTTCTCCAGGGTAGTCATGCCCGGCTCGATTACCACGTAGCTCTCGAAATAGAGTACCCGCTCGATATCACGCAGGGTCATGTCCAGCAGCAGACCGATCCGCGACGGCAGCGACTTGAGGAACCAGATGTGAGCAACCGGTGAGGCCAGCTCAATGTGACCCATGCGCTCACGACGGACCTTGGCCAGCGCCACTTCAACGCCGCACTTCTCACAGATCACGCCACGGTGCTTGAGGCGCTTGTACTTGCCGCACAGGCACTCGTAATCCTTGACCGGACCAAAGATCTTGGCGCAGAACAGGCCGTCACGCTCCGGCTTGAAGGTACGGTAGTTGATGGTTTCCGGCTTTTTAACTTCGCCATAGGACCAGGACCGGATCATTTCCGGTGAAGCCAGGCCGATTCGAATGGAATCGAACTCTTCAATCTGTCCCTGGGACTTGAGCAGGTTCAATAAGTCTTTCAAGGCCTATACTCCTCGCAGTGTCTCAAGGGCGGCAGCTCTTGCCGCCCGAGACGTGGGCAGTTGGTGTTTATTCGGATTCCAGTTCGATATCGATACCGAGCGAACGGATTTCCTTGACCAGTACGTTGAAGGACTCGGGCATACCGGCCTCCATCCGATGGTCGCCGTCCACGATGTTCTTGTACATCTTGGTCCGGCCGTTCACGTCGTCCGATTTCACAGTCAGCATCTCCTGCAGGGTGTAGGCGGCGCCATAGGCTTCCAGAGCCCAGACCTCCATCTCCCCGAAACGCTGACCACCAAACTGCGCCTTACCACCCAGCGGCTGCTGGGTAACCAGACTGTAGGAACCGGTGGAACGCGCATGCATCTTGTCATCCACCAGGTGGTTGAGCTTGAGCATGTACATGTAACCCACGGTTACCGGACGGTCGAAGGCGTTACCGGTACGGCCGTCATACAGCCTCATCTGGCCACTATCAGGCAGATCAGCCAGACGCAGCATGTGTTTGATTTCCTGCTCATGAGCGCCATCAAACACCGCAGTCGCCATCGGCACACCACCGCGCAGGTTGTTCGCCAACTCGATGATCTCGGCATCACTGAGCGCAGCCAGATCTTCCTGACGACCACCCACTTTGTTGTAGACCTCATCGAGGAACTCACGCAGCTCGGCCAGCTTGCGCTGCTCCTCAAGCATGCGATTGATCTTCTCGCCCAAGCCCTTGGCCGCCAGGCCCAGGTGAGTTTCGAGGATCTGCCCAACGTTCATCCGCGACGGTACGCCCAGCGGGTTGAGGACGATATCGACCGGCGTGCCGTTCTCATCGTGCGGCATGTCTTCGATCGGCATGATCACCGAGATAACACCCTTGTTACCGTGGCGACCGGCCATCTTGTCACCTGGCTGGATGCGGCGCTTGATCGCCAGATAGACCTTGACGATTTTCAGTACGCCCGGCGCCAGATCGTCGCCCTGCTGCAGCTTGCGCTTCTTGTCTTCGAACTTCTCGTCGAGCAGCTTACGGCGATCGGACAGATAGGCCTGGGCCATTTCCAGCTGTTCGTTGAAGCTGTCTTCGCTCAAGCGCAGCTTGAACCACTGACCATGCTCGATACCGTCGAGAATCTCGTCAGTCAGCACAGTGCCTTTCTTCAGGCCCGCGCCACCTTCAGCGGTCTGACCGACCAGCGCGGCGCGCAGACGCTCGAAAGTAGCCACTTCGACAATCCGGAACTCTTCCTGCAGGTTCTTGCGGATTTCGTCGAGCTGCTGCTTCTCGATCGACAGCGCACGCGAGTCGCGCTCAACGCCATCACGGGTGAAGACCTGCACGTCGATCACAGTACCCTTGGTGCCAGTCGGCACACGCAGAGAGGTGTCTTTAACATCGGACGCCTTCTCACCGAAGATCGCACGCAGCAGCTTTTCTTCCGGGGTCAGCTGGGTTTCACCCTTGGGCGTGACCTTACCGACCAGGATGTCGCCCGGGCCAACTTCGGCGCCAACATAGACGATACCGGCCTCATCCAGTTTGCCCAGCGCGGCTTCGCCAACATTGGGGATATCCGAGGTAATTTCCTCCGGCCCCAGCTTGGTGTCACGCGATACGCAGGTCAGTTCCTGAATGTGGATGGTGGTGAAACGGTCTTCCTGAACCACACGCTCGGAGACCAGAATCGAGTCTTCGAAGTTGTAGCCGTTCCAGGGCATGAAGGCCACGCGCATGTTCTGACCCAAGGCCAGCTCACCCATGTCGACAGAAGAGCCGTCGGCCAGGATGTCGTTGCGCTGCACCACATCACCCTTCTTGACCAGCGGACGCTGGTTGATGCAGGTGTTCTGGTTGGAACGGGTGTACTTGGTCAGGCTGTAGATATCAACACCAGCCTCACCCGCTTCAACCTGGTCATCCGCGACACGAACAACGATGCGGCTGGCGTCGACTGAGTCGATCACCCCGCCACGGCGGGCAATTACGCACACACCGGAGTCGCGGGCCACATTGCGCTCCATGCCGGTACCTACCAGTGGCTTCTCGGCACGCAGGGTCGGCACGGCCTGACGCTGCATGTTCGAACCCATCAAGGCGCGGTTGGCGTCGTCGTGCTCAAGGAACGGAATCAGCGAGGCGGCGACCGAGACAACCTGACGCGGCGACACGTCCATCAGGGTCACATCTTCCGGCGCCTTGACGGTGAATTCGTTCATATGCCGCACGGCTACCAGATCATCAACCAGACGGCTGTTTTCCACCTTGGCGCTGGCCTGGGCGATAACGTGATCAGCCTCTTCAATCGCCGACAAGAACACGATCTCGTCGGTTACAACGGCGTCTTTGACCAGGCGGTACGGGCTTTCAAGGAAGCCGTACTGGTTGGTACGAGCGTAAGTCGCCAGGGAGTTAATCAGACCGATGTTCGGACCTTCCGGGGTTTCGATCGGACATACGCGGCCATAATGGGTCGGGTGTACGTCGCGCACTTCGAAGCCGGCGCGCTCACGGGTCAGACCACCCGGACCAAGGGCAGATACACGGCGCTTGTGGGTAATCTCCGACAGCGGGTTGTTCTGGTCCATGAACTGCGACAGCTGGCTGGAACCAAAGAATTCCTTGACCGCGGCAGCGACCGGCTTGGCGTTGATCAGGTCCTGAGGCATCAGGCCTTCACTTTCAGCCATCGACAGACGCTCCTTGACCGCACGCTCAACACGCACAAGGCCAACACGGAACTGGTTTTCGGCCATCTCGCCGACCGAACGTACCCGACGGTTACCGAGGTGGTCGATATCGTCAACTACGCCCTTGCCGTTACGGATGTCGACCAGAGTCTTGAGCACTTCAATGATGTCTTCTTTGCTCAGAACGCCAGGGCCTTCAATTTCCTCACGACCGATGCGGCGGTTGAACTTCATCCGGCCAACAGCCGACAGGTCATAGCGCTCGCTGCTGAAGAACAGATTGGCGAACAGGGTCTCGGCCGCGTCCTTGGTCGGCGGCTCGCCCGGGCGCATCATCCGGTAAATCTCAACCAACGCTTCGAGCTGGCTGCCGGTATTGTCGATACGCAGGGTGTCGGAGATGAACGAACCGCAGTCGATTTCGTTGGTATACAGCGTCTCCAGACGCTCAACACCGGCCTTGGCCAGCTTGGTAACGATATCAACTGTGGCTTCGGTGTTGCACTCGACCAGGATCTCGCCGGTAGCCGGGTGTACAACCGGCTTGGCAATGGTACGACCAATCAGGTACTCAAACGGCACTTCCAGACTGTTGATGCCGGCTTTTTCCAACTGATTGATGTGGCGCGCAGTGATACGGCGGCCTTTCTCGACAATTACCTTGCCCTTTTCGTCCTTGATATCGAAGGTGGCGATCTCACCACGCAGACGCTGGGGCACCAGCTCCAACTGCAGGCTGTCACCCTTCACTTCAAACACGTTGGTGTCGTAGAAGATGTCGAGAATTTCTTCGGTCTGATACCCCAGAGCACGCAGCAGCACGCTGGCCGGCAGCTTGCGGCGACGGTCGATACGGACAAAGACACAGTCCTTGGGATCGAATTCGAAGTCCAGCCAGGAGCCGCGGTAAGGAATCACGCGAGCGGAGTACAGCAGCTTGCCAGAGCTGTGGGTCTTACCACGGTCGTGATCGAAGAACACACCCGGACTGCGGTGCAGCTGGGAGACAATAACCCGCTCGGTACCGTTGATGATGAAGGTACCGTTTTCGGTCATCAGGGGGATCTCCCCCATGTAGACTTCCTGCTCCTTGATGTCCTTGATCGCCTTGTTCGAAGACTCACGATCAAAAATGATCAGGCGGACTTTGACCCGCAGCGGAACGGCGAAGGTAACGCCGCGCAGGATACATTCCTTGACGTCGAAAGCCGGCTCACCCAACCGGTAACCGACATACTCGAGTGCCGCATTACCGGAATAGCTGATAATGGGGAAAACAGATTTGAAGGCCGCGTGCAGACCGACATCGCGAATCTGCTCCTTCGGCAGGTCGCTCTGCAGGAATTCCCGATAGGAATCCAGCTGAATCGCCAGCAGATAGGGCACATCCATCACATGCGGCAGTTTGCCAAAGTCCTTGCGGATACGTTTTTTCTCAGTGTATGAGTAAGCCATCAGCGTTCCCCAGCTTGGTCACCTGCTTGATAGGCCCTGCCCGCTGGCAAAGCCTTAAAATGCGTGCAAGCCCTAAGTCTTGCTCACTCGCGAAGAGTGCATCCGCAGCCTGAACGACAAAAGCAGGCTAGAACGGAAAAAGGCCGGTGGCACTTTGGCCACCAGCCATCAATCTGACCGATTCAATCAGATTGTCGATGCAAGGTCTTGCCAGCTTACTTGAGCTCGACCTTGGCACCAGCTTCTTCCAGCGCCTTCTTGGCAGCTTCGGCTTCTTCCTTGGAAACGCCTTCCTTCACGGTGCTCGGAGCGCCGTCAACAACAGCCTTGGCTTCCTTCAGACCCAGACCGGTGATTTCGCGAACGGCCTTGATCACGTTCACTTTCTTGTCACCAGCTTCGGCCAGAACGATGTTGAACTCGGTCTGTTCTTCAGCAGCAGCAGCGGCACCAGCAGCCGGGCCAGCAGCAACAGCGGCAGCGGCAGTTACACCGAACTTCTCTTCCATAGCCTTGATCAGTTCTACAACCTGCATCACGGACATTTCGGAAACGGCGTTGATGATATCTTCGTTGGTCAGAGCCATGACTCTATATTCCTGTATTGGGGACGGCACCCTGGCCGTCGACATTAAATGCAAACAAGCAAGCACTCAGCACAGCTGATTAAGCGGCTTCGGCTTCCTTCTGATCGCGGACAGCGGCCAAAGTACGAACGAACTTGCTGGTAGCGCCTTGCATCACGCTCATCAGCTGGGCGATTGCCTCGTCGTAAGTCGGCAGAGAAGCCAGTACGTCGACCTGATTAGCTGCAAGGAAGTTGCCTTCGAACGCAGCAGCCTTGATCTCGAACTTGTCCTGACCCTTGGCGAACTCCTTGAACAGACGAGCAGCAGCGCCCGGGTGTTCAGTGGAGAAGGCAATCAGGGTAGGACCGACAAAGACTTCGTTCAGACACTCATACTCAGTGCCTTCAACGGCGCGACGCAGCAGGGTATTACGAACGACACGAACGTATACACCAGCTTCACGCGCTTCTTTGCGCAGCCCGGTCATGGCAGCTACGGTCACACCGCGGGCATCAGCCACTACGGCAGACAGCGCACCTTTGGCAGCTTCGTTGACTTCAGCGACGATGGCCTTTTTGTCTTCGAGCTTAATTGCCACGGGTTTCACTCCTGGATTTACCATTAACCATCCTTTCGGACGGCATGTTTTGGTGTCTGATCCAGCCTGCACTGAATCGGGAGCACCATCTGCGTAGGCTCAAGAGCCGAAGCTCCGGGTTTGAGGCTTGCGCCGCCTACGGTCTTGGACGACCCCCGCATGGCAGGGACCCCAATAGGTGGCGCACCCAGCGGGTGCGCCGATAATGCTTATCAGATGTTCAGGGAAGCCTGATCGATCTGGACGCCCGGACCCATGGTGGTGCTCAGGGAAACGCGCTTCAGATACACACCCTTGGAGGTCGACGGCTTGGCCTTTTTCAGGTCAGCCAGCAGGGCCTCAACGTTCTCTTTCAGCTTGACGGCTTCGAAACCGACCTTGCCGACCGAGCAGTGAATGATGCCGTTCTTGTCGGTGCGGTAACGAACCTGACCAGCCTTGGCATTCTTCACAGCAGTACCGACGTCAGCAGCAACAGTGCCTACCTTCGGGTTCGGCATCAGACCACGAGGACCCAGCACCTGACCCAACTGACCAACAACGCGCATGGCGTCGGGCGAGGCGATAACCACGTCGTAGTTCAGGTCGCCGGCTTTCATTTCAGCAGCCAGATCGTCCATCCCAACCTTGTCGGCACCGGCGGCCAGCGCGGCCTCGGCATTGGCACCCTGGGTGAAGACAGCTACACGCACGGTCTTACCAGTGCCGTGCGGCAGCAGAGTGGCGCCACGAACGACCTGGTCAGATTTGCGCGGATCAACACCCAGGTTGATGGCGACGTCAAAGGATTCAGTGAACTTGACGTTGGATACTTCGGCCAGCAAAGCGGCAGCGTCTTCAAAGCTGTAGGCCTTGTTCGGCTGAACCTTCTCGTTGATAGCCTTTTGGCGTTTGGTCAGCTTGGCCATTTACACACCCTCCACATTCAGACCCATGCTACGGGCAGAGCCCGCGATGGTACGGATACCGGCTTCCAGATCAGCAGCGGTCAGATCGGCCTGCTTGGCCTTAACGATCTCTTCCAGCTGGGCACGAGTTACGGTGCCGACCTTTTGGCTGTTCGGGCGCGCAGAACCGCTGCTGATACCAGCCGCTTTCTTCAGCAGCACGGCAGCAGGAGTGCTCTTGGTTTCGAAAGTAAAGCTACGGTCACTGTAAACAGTGATAATCACTGGAGTCGGCAGACCGGGCTCAGCGCCCTGAGTCTTGGCGTTGAACGCCTTGCAGAACTCCATGATGTTGACACCGTGCTGACCCAGAGCCGGACCTACCGGCGGACTCGGGTTAGCCTGACCGGCCTTGACTTGCAGCTTGATATAAGCCTGAATCTTCTTTGCCATTTGTTTTCTCCAAAGGGTAGTAGCGCCTTACGGCTCCCCAATTAGCAATATTCCCCCAGCGACAACAAAACCCCGCACTGCCCAAGGCACTGCAGGGTTCAGGGGATTATCGGAATCAGCCTTTCTCTACCTGGCTGAATTCCAGCTCCACTGGCGTGGGGCGACCAAAAATAAGAACAGCCACCTGAACACGACTCTTCTCATAATTCACTTCTTCGACAACACCGTTGAAATCAGCAAACGGGCCATCAGTAACACGAACAACCTCACCCGGTTCAAACAGGGTCTTAGGCTTGGGCTTGTCGCTGCCATCGGCAACCCGACGCAGAATAGCCTCAGCCTCTTTATCAGTGATCGGCGCCGGTTTGTCGGCGGTACCACCAATAAAACCAAGAACCCGACTGGTATCCTTCACCAAGTGCCAGGTGCCTTCATTCATTTCCATCTGAACCAGGACATAACCCGGGAAGAACTTGCGCTCACTCTTGCGCTTCTGCCCGTTACGCATCTCTACCACTTCTTCAGTGGGCACCAGGATTTCGCCGAATTGGTCTTCCATTCCGGCCAGCTTGACCCGCTCTTTCAGAGAGCGCATGACATGCTTTTCGAATCCCGAATAGGCATGCACAACGTACCAACGCTTAGACACGGCGCACCTTTAACCAATGAACTTAGAAATAATCCAGCCCAGCAGGCTGTCCAGACCCCACAAAATCAGAGCCATGACCAGCACTACGGCAACCACAATGAGTGTGGTCTGAGTGGTTTCCGGACGAGTCGGCCAGACGACCTTGCGAATCTCGATGCGCGCCTCTTTCATCAGCGCCCAGAACGCTTTGCCCTTAACGGTCTGCAGGGCGACAAAGCCAGCCACCAGACCCAGAGCCACAAGCGCCACAGCACGATACAAAACAGGCTCGGCGGCAAAATGATGATTTCCGTAAACACCGACGAACACGACAATGGCGACAACAACCCACTTAACTACATCGAAGCGGTTATCGTTCAGCTCTGCCTTGGTACTCATGAATCATCAAGTCCTGTTTTGGTAGCCAGATTGAAAATCTGGCAGGCCAGGAGGGAATCGAACCCCCAACCTGCGGTTTTGGAGACCGCCGCTCTGCCAATTGAGCTACTGGCCTGTAATCGCAGTTGAGCCGGCAATAATACCGGCCCAACCATTCAAGATCAACGACTTTTTACTCGATGATCTTGGCAACCACGCCGGCGCCAACGGTACGACCACCTTCGCGAATCGCGAAGCGCAGGCCGTCTTCCATGGCGATCGGAGCGATCAGGGTAACAACCAGCTTGACGTTGTCGCCCGGCATCACCATCTCTACGCCTTCCGGCAGCTCGCAAGAACCAGTCACGTCAGTAGTACGGAAGTAGAACTGCGGACGATAGCCCTTGAAGAACGGAGTGTGGCGACCACCTTCGTCTTTGCCCAGTACGTAGACTTCGGCTTCGAACTTGGTGTGCGGGGTGATGGTGCCCGGCTTGGCCAGAACCTGACCACGCTCAACGTCTTCACGCTTGGTACCACGCAGCAGAACACCAACGTTCTCACCAGCACGACCTTCGTCGAGCAGCTTGCGGAACATTTCAACACCAGTACAGGTGGTCTTGGTGGTAGCTTTGATACCAACGATTTCGACTTCTTCCTGAACGCGAACGATACCGCGCTCAACACGACCAGTCACAACGGTACCGCGACCAGAGATCGAGAATACGTCTTCGATCGGCATCAGGAACGGCTTGTCGATAGCACGCTCAGGCTCAGGAATGTAGCTGTCCAGAGTCTCAACCAGCTTCTGTACGGCCGATACACCGATACCATTGTCGTCTTTGCCTTCCAGCGCCATCAGCGCCGAACCAACAACGATCGGAGTGTCGTCGCCTGGGAAGTCGTAGGTGCTCAGCAGATCGCGAACTTCCATCTCGACCAGCTCCAGCAGCTCCTCGTCATCAACCATGTCAGCCTTGTTCAGGAACACGACGATGTAAGGTACGCCAACCTGACGAGACAGCAGGATGTGCTCACGAGTCTGCGGCATCGGGCCGTCAGCAGCCGAGCAAACCAGGATCGCGCCGTCCATCTGGGCAGCACCAGTGATCATGTTCTTGACGTAGTCGGCGTGGCCAGGGCAGTCAACGTGCGCGTAGTGACGAGTCGGAGAATCGTACTCTACGTGCGAAGTGTTGATGGTGATACCGCGAGCCTTTTCTTCCGGCGCGTTGTCGATCTGATCGAAAGCGCGAGCGGAACCGCCGTAAGTTTCAGCACAGACCTTGGTCAGCGCAGCGGTCAGAGTGGTCTTGCCATGGTCAACGTGACCGATGGTGCCCACGTTCAGGTGCGGTTTGCTACGTTCGAACTTCTCTTTAGCCATCGAGAGATCCCCTATTCGTGAGTGCAATGCGCGAGTCACGCGACCATTAAATAAAAGGCAGATATTCGCATATCTGCCTTTATCTGGAGCTCATGAGCGGATTTGAACCGCTGACCTCACCCTTACCAAGGGTGTGCTCTACCAACTGAGCTACATGAGCCTACAACTTTTGCAGCGCCGCGCTGGAGCGGGTAGCGGGAATCGAACCCGCACCATCAGCTTGGAAGGCTGAGGTTCTACCATTGAACTATACCCGCCAAGTGCCCGGCTATTGCGAATCTGGTGGAGGGGGAAGGATTCGAACCTTCGAAGGCTAAGCCGTCAGATTTACAGTCTGATCCCTTTGACCGCTCGGGAACCCCTCCGTAAAAGAGGCGCCATTTTCATCACTTGGCACCACTCTGTCAACACTTTTCTTAGCAAAAACCGCCACTTGAAGTTCAACAGAGGCCTCGGGGCGCAGCCATCAAGACCCGGCGACCGAAGCGGGCGCCATTCTAGGGGATGTTGCTGCCGTTAGCAATGGGTCTACAGGGATGAAACTGATGCTGCAAGCCGGGAAAATCATTACGCAGACGCGCCAACATTGCCTGGTCCACCAGACGCCTGGCCGCACTATCGACCTGAACGACATAGAGCCTCCCAAGCTTTTCCACCGACTCCACACGAACATCATAGCCCTGCGCCCGTAATTGCGACTGCCGCGCACGGGCATAGTCCTCACGGCTGAACACCCCTAGAGATAACTGACCCGCATGCACCCCCTGAGTCACAATAAAACTATCAACCCCCTGCTCCTGCAAACGCGCAAGGCGCTGCATCTGCGCCTCCCGACCACCAGGCACCGACATCAACAGCCAATAATCAACACTGTCCGGCACATCACGCCGAATCACGTACGCCTGAATATTCAGAGCAAGCAACCGCTGACGCAACTGCCCCGCATCGGCCGACGACTCGAACTGACCGAGATTGACGCACAAGGTAGTACGCTCTTCGACCCGACCAGAGACTAGCGGAGCATCTACCGACGACTGCGCAGCATCGCGACCAGGCAGCCCACCCTCCAGCGCAGCGTCAGCTACCTGCCGCAAAACCTGACTTGCCCGCCCGTCCTGAAACTGCCACAAGCCATATAATATGTTGAGCAGTAGCAAGAACAGGAACAGCGAGCGCATCAGTCGGCCTCCATGGGACAGGCCAGAGCCAACCCTTCGAACACCAGATCATTGATGACATGACACTCACCCGGCAGCAGCTCAGCCATTCGCGCCGCATCCCCACCCGTCAGAATCACCACCATCGCATCACCCAGCAACTGACGACCAATGCGCAACTGCTCACGCACAAAACCAGCCAGCATCAACTCACAACCATACTCCACCGCCTCAGCAGTCGCCCGCCCCGGACTCGGCTCCAACAGATCCCCTTGCAAACTTCCTTCATAGCGGATCAGGCGCGTGTGGCGCTTGAGACTCGAGCGCAACAACTTGCTACCCGGCGCTATATAGCCGCCCAGGTGCTCGCCCTCAGCATTAACGAAGTCAACCGTCACCGCCGTCCCCAAATCAATGACCGTGCAGGCGCGCCGGCACAATTGATAACCAGCAACCAGGGCCAACCAGCGATCCATTCCCAGCTTGGCGTAATCCGCATAACCATTGCGCACCCCTGCCAGCATCTGACTACCCTTTGCCAGCACCGGGTGCAACTTCAACCAACTGGTCAACTGGTCCATCACCACCTGGGTTTCATCAGCCGAGCGCACGCTAACCAGGCGACAGCCACGAATTTCGCGCTCCTGCCCACCCAAAAGCCGCTGCAACTCCACCAGATCCGGCGCCATATCGCGATCACGCACCCGCCCCTCACGATCGAGCAGACGCCATTTGATCAAGGTGTTCCCGCAATCCAGCTCAAGTAGCATCATTCAACCTCAGGCTCACCTCGCCCCCACTCAGTTGCTGCTCACCATCTACTGTCAGCAACCTTAGCGCCCCTCGCTCAGTTACGCCCCGATTCAACCCTTCAACAACACTGGCGCCGGCCGTTACTTTGACCTCAAGCCCGTGCCACGCATCATACTCAGACCAGCGCTGAGCAAAGGGCGCAAAACCCTGAACCCGAAACAACTCCATAGCCGCATCCAACCGAGCAACGAAGTCGGCCACCATGGTATTGCGATCCAGACTGCCCCCCTGGCCAGACAAGCGCAGCGAAGTCCAGGCCTGATCAATCTCCGAAGCCGGAGCCGTCATCAACACATTCACCCCAACACCAATGACAGCTGCACATTCGGCAGTGAGATCGCCAGCCACCTCAACCAGGATGCCGGCCAGCTTGGCACCTTCAAGCAATACATCATTGGGCCATTTCAAACGACAGCCTTTATAACCTGCAGCCTCAAGCGTATCGACCAACACCATCCCGACCATCAGACTCAGACCTTCGAGCCGCTGCGCCCCACTATCAAATGGCACGACCACCGTCATATAGATGTTTTGCCCATAAGGACTCTGCCAAACTCGACCACGCCGCCCACGCCCAGCTGTCTGCCGCTCCGCCAGACACACCAAGGGACGCATACCACCGACACTCAACAGTCGCTGAGCCTCAGCATTAGTTGAGTCTAACTCCTGATGCAGATACCACTCCCAGCCTTCCGCCCGCGTCGCCGGCAGCAGCTCAATAATTTGCGACTGATCGAGCAGACTTGCCCCTCGCGGCAAGCGATAGCCTTTGCCACGCACACTTTGCAAAGGAAAACCCTGCTCTTCCAGACGCTTCAAGGCCTTCCAGACAGCCGCACGGCTAACGCCCAGCCGCTCGCCCAACGCCTCACCGGAATGAAAGCGCCCATCAGCCAGAAGTTTTAAAAGCTGTTGCAGCATGATTAAAAACCGCCACCCAAACAGACCCAGCATCATACCGCCCAGCGCGCCCGGAATGAATTGGAAATACTTATTTATGGCCACCATCCAGGAGAAAAGAATCACAACGACATCCAATCACTATGACCATTTATCGCAACAGACCAGCCCCTCACCACCCGTACAACATTGTTTGACGCAAAAACTGAGCGCACTGGCTTTGAGTCCTGTAGAATGTCCGCCTATTTTCAAACCAAACCGGCTATCAGAGAACGTCATGACTGATCTATCCCTTTATCGCAATATTGGTATCTTCGCCCACGTTGATGCCGGCAAAACCACTACCACTGAACGCATCCTCAAGCTCACCGGCCGTATTCACAAGCTGGGCGAGGTTCACGAAGGTCAATCCACTACCGACTTCATGGAGCAGGAAGCCGAGCGCGGCATTACCATTCAGTCCGCAGCCGTTAGCTGCTTCTGGAAGGGCCACCGCTTCAACGTCATCGACACCCCCGGCCACGTTGACTTCACAGTAGAAGTCTATCGCTCGCTGAAAGTACTCGACGGCGGCATTGGCGTATTCTGCGGCTCCGGCGGCGTTGAGCCGCAGTCCGAAACCAACTGGCGCTACGCGAACGATTCCAAGGTCTCACGCCTGATCTTCGTCAACAAGCTGGATCGTATCGGCGCTGACTTTATCCGCGTCACCGAGCAGGTTAAAAACGTACTGGGCGCCAAGCCGCTGATCATGACCCTGCCAATCGGCCGTGAAGACACGTTCTGCGGCGTTGTCGACCTGCTGACTCGCCAGGCCTACGTCTGGGACGAAACTGGCGTGCCGGAAAACTACAGCGTTCAGGAAGTCCCGGCCGACATGGTCGATGACGTTGAGACCTACCGCGAGCAACTGATTGAAACCGCCGTGGAAATGGACGACGAGCTGATGATGGCTTACATGGAAGGCGAAGAGCCGTCCATCGATGACGTCAAGCGCTGCATCCGCAAGGGCACTCTGGAGCTGGCCTTCTTCCCGACCTACTGCGGCTCGGCGTTCAAGAACAAGGGCATGCAACTGCTGCTCGACGCCGTTGTCGACTACCTGCCGTCTCCGACCGAAGTCAACCCGCAGCCGCTGACCGACGAAGAAGGCAACCCGACCGGCAAGTTCGCCATCGTTTCTCCGGACGAGCCCTTCCGCGCCCTGGCATTCAAGATCATGGATGACCGCTTTGGCGCCTTGACCTTCTGCCGCATCTACTCAGGCAAGCTGGCCAAGGGTGACACCATCCTGAACTCCTTCACCGGCAAGACTGAGCGCGTCGGCCGCATGGTAGAGATGCAGGCTAACGAGCGTAACGAACTGACCAGCGCCCAGGCCGGTGACATCATCGCCATCGTTGGCATGAAGAACGTTCAGACCGGTCACACCCTGTGCGACCCGAACAACGAGTGCACCCTGGAAGCGATGGTCTTCCCCGAGCCGGTAATCTCCATCTCCGTTGAGCCGAAAGACAAGGGCTCCACTGAGAAAATGGGTATCGCCATCGGCAAGATGGTCGCAGAAGATCCGACCTTCCGCGTTGAAACCGATCCGGATTCCGGCGAAACCATCCTCAAAGGCATGGGCGAGCTGCATCTGGATATCAAGGTCGACATTCTCAAGCGTACTTACGGCGTTGAACTGGTGGTTGGCCAGCCGCAGGTTGCCTACCGCGAAACCATTACCCGTGAAGTCAGCGACAGTTACACCCACAAGAAGCAGTCGGGCGGTTCCGGTCAGTACGGTAAGATTGACTACGTCATTCGCCCTGGCGAGCCGAACTCCGGTTTCACCTTCAAGTCCAGCGTTGTTGGCGGTAACGTTCCGAAGGAATTCTTCCCGGCCATCGAAAAGGGCTTTGCCTCGCTGATGGACACCGGCCCACTGGCCGGCTTCCCGGTACTGGACGTTTCCTTTGAACTGACCGACGGTGGCTACCACGCCGTTGACTCCTCGGCTATCGCGTTTGAAATCGCAGCCAAGGGCGCGTTTCGTCAGTCCATGCCCAAAGCCGGCCCGCAAATGCTGGAGCCGATCATGAAGGTCGACGTCTTCACTCCTGAGGACCACGTTGGTGACGTGATCGGCGACCTGAACCGTCGTCGCGGCATGATTGGCGGTCAGGAAGCTGGCGTAACCGGCGTACGTATCAAGGCCGATGTACCGCTGGCAGAAATGTTCGGCTACATCAGCACCCTGCGTACCATGACCTCCGGTCGCGGTCAGTTCTCGATGGAGTTCTCTCACTACTCGGCCTGCCCAGCCAACGTAGCCGAGGCCGTAATCGCCAAGGAAAAAGAGAAGAAAGCCGCCAAGAAATAAGGCTCACGCCAACTCTTGGACAGAAGACGCCTGATGCTTTGCATCAGGCGTTTTTTTATGCCTGGCAGTTATCCCCCGGACAACTCGGCACACCCCTAGCCGGACACAGCACACCTCACTCTCCCCTAAGCCACAACCCAGGCAACCTCACGCCAGCCGATACTCGATCACCCAGCGCAGCTCAGCCAATCAGCAACATTATGGCAACCTTCAAAGCTGGCAGCAGCACACGGCAAGGAAGGATACCGCCAGCAAGAGCTGACGATCCTACGCAGGCAAGCAGCAGGTAGCGAGGGTCTTGTGCTGAAGCGATGTATGTCGTCAGCCAGCTATCGTTTGATAGCCCAGCAGGCAGAGGAGAACCCTGCAGACAGAATACAGGACATACAGCGTGCCTTGTCCTGAGCCTGACTGGCGGATGGCGCAGGTTTTTTCAGTGCCCCAATAAAAAACCCCGCCGATTGGCGGGGTTTCCTATTTTGTGCTTGACGATGACCTACTCTCACATGGGGAAGCCCCACACTACCATCGGCGATGCGTCGTTTCACTGCTGAGTTCGGAATGGGATCAGGTGGTTCCAACGCTCTATGGTCGTCAAGCAATTCTTTAGCGGTGTCGTGTTAGCTGGTAGCTTTCACGCCATCGCGAATTGGGTGTTGTGATTGAAGCACATGCTAGGTTTGCAATCTCATGTGGAGTTCCACATTGTCTGTACGGTGTCTTGCCACACCCCAGATTGCTTGGGTGTTATATGGTCAAGCCACACGGGCAATTAGTACTGGTTAGCTCAACGCCTCACAACGCTTACACACCCAGCCTATCAACGTCGTAGTCTTCGACGGCCCTTTAGGGGAGTCAAGCTCCCGGTGAGATCTCATCTTGAGGCAAGTTTCCCGCTTAGATGCTTTCAGCGGTTATCTTTTCCGAACGTAGCTACCCGGCAATGCGTCTGGCGACACAACCGGAACACCAGAGGTTCGTCCAACCCGGTCCTCTCGTACTAAGGTCAGCCCCTCTCAAATCTCAAACGTCCACGGCAGATAGGGACCGAACTGTCTCACGACGTTCTAAACCCAGCTCGCGTACCACTTTAAATGGCGAACAGCCATACCCTTGGGACCGGCTTCAGCCCCAGGATGTGATGAGCCGACATCGAGGTGCCAAACACCGCCGTCGATATGAACTCTTGGGCGGTATCAGCCTGTTATCCCCGGAGTACCTTTTATCCGTTGAGCGATGGCCCTTC